>DSAI01000079.1 GCA_011372845.1 Actinomycetota bacterium | reverse complement strand
GTGCCGATGTCGGGACACGTCGCCGAGGATGAGTGAAGCGCCCGCGGCGTCCTGCCCCGCGCTGGCGCGCATCAGGTGGCGCTGATCCACTCCGAGTACGCATTGATCAGGTCGGCCCGTGTCACCACGCCGAGGACCCTCTTGCCATCCGGCTCGGCGATGATCACGCGTCCGATCTTGTTGTGCTCGATCATGTCGAGCGCCGTACGGGTGCTGTCGGTAGGGCGCAACCAGATCAACTCTCTGGTCATGATCTCGGAGACGGGCGTGGTGGCGCGCTCCTCGTACGGCAGTGCGCGCGCATCGGTCCAGCTCACCACCCCCACGAGGTGGTCATCGTCGTTCACCACGGGGAACCCGTGATGCCCCGACGTCCCAACAGCACGGAGGACGTCCTGAGCGCTGATATCTTCACGGAGCACGAAGGGATCCTTCGCCATCACCCGCTCCACGGGCACCCTGCGCAGGATGTCGGCGGTCTCACGGGTGGCGTCGGCATGCTGGCTCTCGTAGATCGTGCTGGTGCCGGATGCCAGGAAGCCCGCAGTGGTGGCGACGATGAGCGGGATGATCATCGTGTAGTTGCGTGTCGTCTCACACAGGATGATCGCCGTTGAGAGCGGGACCTTCCCCACCGATGCGTACAGTGCGCCCATGCCCGCGATCACATACAGCGTGGGGTGGGCCTCGGCGCCGGGAAAGAGCTGCGTGGCCATCGTGCCCACCGCCCCTCCGAGCGCCGCGCCGATGAAGAGTGACGGTGCGATGACCCCACCGGCGCCTCCCGAGCCGATCGAGAGCGAGCTCGCCAGAATCTTGGCGATTACCAGGAGGAGCAGCATCGGCAGCGCAAGCTGCAGGTCGATGATGTCCTGAATCGTCCCGTAGCCCATGCCCCACACGCGTGGGATGAACAGGACCAGGATGCCCAACAGAAGACCACCCAGAGCGGGCTTGAGCCAGTCGGGCATGGCCATGCTCCTGAACCGCCTGAAGATACCGTAGAAGACCTTCAGGTACAGGACGCCGCCGAGGCTCGCCAGCACGCCGATCAGGAGCACCACGGAGAGGTCGAAGACGTTGAACGCCCAGATGAACGGCGCGTTGAACAGCGGCTCGAAGCCGTAGAAGACCGAGAAGAGCAGGTAGCTCGTTGCCGACGAGATCATCGAAGGCAACACGAGGTCGTATTCCATGCCGTAGATGTACAGCACGCTGGTGACGAACAGCGCGCTCCCGATCGGCGCCCTGAACACCGCCCCTATACCGGCGGCCGCACCACATACGGCCAGCACGCGGACATCGTCCTTGGTAAAGGAGAATCCAAGCAGCTTGTCGAGACGGAGCTTCTCGATGATGGTCGAGCTGATCGAACCGAAACCTGTGCCGATCAGCGCCGTGGGACACTCCCGGCCGGCGCTCCCGCCGGAGGCGAGGGTGATCGAGGCGGTCAGGATCGTCACGAACGGGACCCTGAACTTGGAGCGCCCGCCATCCTCGTGGATGATGTCGATCATCGCATCGGTGGCGCACGGGCTGCAGAACGCCTCGGGCATCCATACATGACGGATGATTCCCACGAGCAGACCGCCAGCCGCCGGGATGATCGCGATCAGACGGAGATCGGGTAGAGCCGCTGCCACCGAGTCGAAGAGCGCGTGATCGCGTCGAGGGTGTAGCTGAAGAGCAGCGCGCCGATGCCACCCAGCACGCCCACGAGTCCCGCGGCGATGGACCACTTGTAGAAGAGACGCCAGTTACGCAGATAGTGCGCTCGCGCTTTGATCGCTTCGAAGGTGTTCTTGACGAAGTCTACACGGTCTTTCTTGACTACATCACATTGCTCGGTCTGCATCTGGGGTGCGCCTGGTTCCCTTCTCATCATCGATGGCCCCGCTCAGGACCCTACTTACAGGTATACCAGACCAGGATGCCCGCTCCTGCCCACGGCACGTTGCCGATGCTTGTCCCTGACAGGTGACGGGCTATAATCGCCCTGCGCGGAGGGGTGGCAGAGTGGTTGATCGCCCTGGTCTTGAAAACCAGTAGGCCCGCAAGGGTCTCGTGGGTTCGAATCCCACCCCCTCCGCCATCGCGCGCTCACGCGCTCCCTGCTACAATGGGCGGCGCTTCTCTCAAGCGGAGAGTTGGCCGAGTCGGCTGAAGGCGCTCGCCTGCTAAGCGAGTAAGGGGCTAATAGCCCCTTCGAGGGTTCGAATCCCTCACTCTCCGCCATTTGACATCTCGTGTGCGAGCGTGCAGGATACTCTAGCCTCGCGCACATACGCGCCCTTAGCTCAGCTGGATAGAGCGTCTGACTACGAATCAGAAGGTCGGGGGTTCGAATCCCTCAGGGCGCACCACACACGTCTCCCGAGGACTCTGCCGCTGGATCGCAGGGTCCTTTCTTCATGGGCGATCGTCCGTGCTTATGTATCCCATCGGCCCGTATGCGCACACTCGTATGGCGGCTCATGCCTCAACCGTGTGACGTGGTGCCGCGCCTCAAGTAAGATGCAGCAAGGGGCGGCATCGGCCCATGGAGGCGCGCCACGCCTTATCGATCCGGTATGCGCCGCACCCCGCGTTCGTCCCATCAGGCGACGGAGCGTGACGATGGACCAGTACCGCAGCCGGAGACGCGGCCCGAGGAAGACGTTCCACGGACGGTACCGCACGATCGACCCGGGGAGGGCCGGTTCGCGGAGCGCCCGCGGCTCTGGCGGCGGAAGATCGCAGTACGTCCCTCCGCGAACCCACGAACGGCGCGGCGGACGCGGACGGAGACGGCCTCTATCCCGGAACGCCAGGCGTGTGGTATCCGTCCTCGTGCTCGTGGTGATCGCGGCGACGGCACTAGGTGTGTACCTCCTCACCAGGCCGGCGACGGCCACGATAACCGCCAACCCGTCCGACTCGATGATCCTCTTCAACGGGTCGGTGGCCGGTACGGGAACGCTCGAGGTCGCCGACCTGAAACGTGGCGAGTACACCGTGTACGTGGAACGCACCGGGTTCGAGCCGGTAAGCTCGACGATCGAGGTCAGGCAGGGGCGGCACGAACGGCTCTCCTACGACCTCCTGCCGCTGCCACAGCAGGTGGCCGTGGTGACAGATCCCGAGGGCGCCTCCGTGTCACTGTCGCATGACGGTTCGATCGCGCATCAGGGGCAAAGCCCTGTGGACATCCAGGTGCCGAGCGGACTGTACACGCTCACGATCGAGCTGCCGGGCTATAACACCTTCACCCGCGAGATGAGCATCGACACCACCACGACGCTCGAGTACCACCTCGACCCCGAGGGGCAGGTGTTGCACGGCATCGGGCTTATCACCACGCTCGGGGCGCCGAAGGGCGTCTCGGTGACGCACGACGGAAGCGAGGCCTGGACGAGCATCCTCAACGGGCCCCCTTCCATACAGATATTCGATCCGCGCACCGGTGAGATCCTGGGCGGTGTGGACATCGGTGAGCACGGCGCTGTGGAGGTCATCTTCAACCGCTCGGGGACGCTCGCCTACACGTCGCAGATGGAGACCGCCAAATGCTTCGAGATCGACGTGGCGACACGGGCGGTGCTCCGGGAGTTCGACACGGGCAGCGCCTGGACGAAGTGCGTGGAGCTCTCACCGGACGAGAAGACGCTCTACGCATCCAACTGGTCGGGCGACGACGTCTCGATCATCGACCTCGAGACCGGTGAGCTCGTCAGGCGCATCGGCGTCTCCAACACACCGCGGGGCATGTACGCCACCGGCGACGGCCGTTCGCTTTACGTGGCCGGGTTCGATTCGGGCCATCTGGAGCACATCGACCTCGAGTCGGGCGAGGTGACCACGCTCTTCACCGGCGGCGGGGCGCTCCGCCATATCGTGGCCGATGAGACCACGGGCCGGCTCTTCATCTCCGACATGGCCGACGACCTCGTCTGGGTCCACGACATGGCGACAGGGTCGACCACGAAGTTCGTGGAGACCGACGAGAAGCCGAACACGATCGACCTCACCCCCGACGGGAAGATGTTGTTCGTGAGCTGCCGGGGCGAGAACAACGAGAAGACCTATTACCTCCCGGGGCCCGAGTGGGGCTCCATACTCGTCTTCGATACCACCGACGGGCGTCCGCTCGATGCGCTGATAGCGGGGAACCAGCCCACCGCGCTCGACGTCTCCGACGACGGCAGCCTGCTCGTGTTCAGCGACTTCCTGGACAACAGGCTGCGCGTGTACGAGATACCCGGCTACGACGTGTTCGCCGCCGCGAAGGGCGGACGCTATGACGAGCACTTCGCCGAGATCGCGAAGTAAGCCGCCTGACTCGCCGGAGGAGGTTCTACGCATGCGCACAGTCGTAGGCGTGATGGGATCAGGGCAGCCGCTCGACACGTCGGCATACGAGACGGCGCACCGGCTCGGCGCACTGGTCGCCGGACATGGCTGGGTGCTGCTCACCGGCGGAACGGCATCCGGCGTGATGGACGCGGCGTCCCGCGGCGCCCATGATGCCGGAGGGCTTGTGATCGGCGTGCTGCGCGGACCCGATGGAGCCGAGGCGAGCTCGTATGTGGACGTGGGGATCCGCACGGGCATGGGTGACGCGCGGAACGTGATCAACGTGCTCTCGAGCGACGTGGTGATCGCTCTGCCGGGCGGTCCGGGCACGATGTCGGAGGTAGCGCTCGCCCTGAAGAGCGGCAAGCCGGTCATCGTGCTCGGTTGGGACCCCGGCGCCGCGATACGGACAGCCGGGCGCGGACGGTTGTTCGATGCCCAGGCCCCGGAGGACGCTGTGGAGACGGCACGAAGGGTTCTTCTGGGCGACATGTAGCGCCGCCTGTACACCTATTCGGGCCGCTCGGCACATACAACGCCTCCGGCCGCAGGCTATAGCGCATTCTCCGCGAAACCTTGTTATTATCTAGCGATGATTTCGGCGCCGGGGGTGCGCCGCGACACGGATGTGCAGGGGGCACGATGCCGATCACTCGCCGGACAGACTATGCCGTCCGCATGATGTATGAGCTCGCACAACTGCCACCAGGAGCCACGCTCTCGCTTAGAGACCTCTGCGAGTTGGCCCAGGTCCCGGACAGCTTCGGCGCGACGATAGCGGCGTTTCTGGTGGAGTCGCGCCTGATCCGGCGTTCTGGCTACCGCGACTACCAGATATCCCTGGCGCGTCCAGCCATGGACATCACGATGGCCGAGGTCATCCTCGCCTGTGAGCCGGGATTCTCACTGTCACAGTGCGCGCGTGAGCCCGAGGCCTGCTCACGCTCGCCGCACTGCGGCGTGCACACCATGTGGGCGTCGCTCGACCACATGGTGATGTCGAGACTCGAGTCGGTGACGCTGGCCCACGTGGCGCGCGGGCAGGCCTTCGCGAGCGACACGGACGTTCTCAGGGCGGCCGCAGAGGTCGAAAGCACTCTCACATACTGACCGAGATGGCCGACCCGTCGGGGGCCACCTCGATCACGAGCGGTTGCACACCATCGGCGATGTAAGCCACACGGTAGCCGGCGATGCTCACCGTCAACGGGTCCTCCGGAAACGCGTCACGCATCACGGATCCGACCGCCGATACGGATCGGACCTCGCCAGCGCTCTGCGCCTCCACACTGCCACCCCGGGCGTCTTCGGCAGGGGTCCAGATGATCGACCCACTGTCGAATGCCTTGTGGTACGCGTAGAGATTGTGGGGCGCCCCGTCGGCGCGCACCTCGAACAGCGCGACCTGCCCGTCGAATTCCACTCGCACCAGGTATGCCACGAGCCTCGGCTCTGCCAACGCCAGCGCATCCCAGTCAGCGTTCGGCCAGGAGCCGCCAGCGCGCTCCACCTCGAAGATCGCGGGCGCCGCATCCAGCGCCTCCGTCTCCCGTGCTCCCTCGGCAGGAATCGCATCGAAGCCTTCGAGCGATACCGGCTGAGGCGCGGCGGCCGGCGTGGTCGCCTCCTCCCCCGTCGGCTCCGGCTCTGATGCGCCACACCCAGCAAGCAGCAGGGCGCCGGCGACCCCGAGCGCGAGGAGTGCTGACCGGGCGCCCATCACGGCTCCCTCCGGATGACCTCTTGCCCGCCCATGTAGGGCCGCAGGACCTCGGGCACCACCACCGAGCCGTCCTCCTGCTGGTAGTTCTCGAGAACGGCCACAAGGGTGCGCCCCACCGCCAGCCCGCTGCCGTTGAGGGTGTGCACGAAGCGCGAACCCTTGAACTCACCAGGTGAGCGGTACTTGATGTTGGCGCGACGAGCCTGGAAATCCCAGCAGTCGCTGCAGCTCGAGATCTCCTTGTAGCCGTTGTAACTCGGCAGCCATACCTCCAGATCGTAGGTCTTGGCCGCGCCAAAACCCATGTCACCGGTGCACAACACGATCGTGCGATACGCCAGGCCGAGCTTCTGGAGGATGTGCTCGGCGTCGGCGACCATCGATTCGAGCGCGTCGAGGCTGTCCTCGGGCCGTGCGAACTTGACCAGTTCCACCTTGTCGAACTGGTGCACGCGGATCATGCCGCGCGTGTCACGCCCTGCTGCGCCCGCCTCCTCACGGAAGCACGGCGTGTACGCACAGTAGCGGAGCGGCAGATCAGCCGCTTCCAGCACCTCGTCACGGTGGAGATTGGTGAGCTGCACCTCGGCGGTGGGGATAAGATAGAGCCCGTCGTCGGTGTGGAACAGGTCGTCGGCGAACTTGGGGAGCTGGCCGGTGCCCAGCAGCGTCTCGCTGTTGGCCATGGCCGGCACCGACCATTCGCGGTACCCTCGTGCGCCATGGGTGTCCAGCATGAAGTTGATGAGCGCGCGGTTCAGACGCGCCCCATCGCGGCCGAGGACCACGAATCGGCTCTTGGCGAGCTTGACCCCGCGTTCGAAATCGAT
>DSAI01000172.1 GCA_011372845.1 Actinomycetota bacterium | reverse complement strand
TCGTACTGGTCGAGCCATTCATCCCAGGCCCGCTCCTCCTCCGAGGCCTCGAGCCGCTCCTCGCTCTCGACGGACTCGTAGTCGTCCTCCTCTACCTCGAGGACAGGATTCTCCAGGATCTCGTTCTCGATGCGCGTGTGAAGCTCCGCCACGGGCATGGCGAGGATGCTCAGCCCCTGATAGACCTGGGGTGAGAGGGTGACTTTCTGCCGTAGCTCTGGATGTTGGGTGAGGTCCATGGGGCCCCCGCGGGTCGGCGCTCTAGCAAACAGCGTACCACGTAGGTCAGGAGCCGTCTTCGGGAGCGTCACGCAGGTCCGTCTGAACCACCGGCATCTCCGCCGGCATGCGTGTTCGCGCCTGCGAGAGCATCACAGCCGCGATCACGAGGAGGCCGCCGAACAGCTGCAGCGGTGTCAGATGCTCGCCGAAGGTGAACCATGCCACCACGCCGGCGATCACCGGCTCCATGGTGGAGGTCACCGACGCCTGGGTCGCCTCGATGAGCGTGAGCGCCTTGAGGAACGCTCCGAACGGTATGACGGTGCTCACCACCGACATGACCACCACGGCGATAGCGGTTCGAGCGTCGGATAGCAGCGCGATGATCTCCCCCGGACCTCCCAGCACCACCATCCAGAACACCGCCGCCGCACCGAGGCCATACGTGAGCAAGATCCAGGGCGCGAACCTGCCTGCGGCGTACTTGCCCATCAGGGAATACGTGGCGAAGAAGACAGCCGACGCAAGCCCCCACAGCAGCCCGTCACGCGGCACCACGATGCCTTCGGCACCGGAGGCCCCCACCATCAGCGCGCAGCCGGAGACGCTCAGGAAGACCGCGGTGGGGAGAGCCAGGGTCAGCCGCTCCCCCAGCAAGGTCACCGAGAACACCAGCACGATCACCGGCGCGAGATACTCGAGCAGGATCGCAGTGGCGACCCCCGTGAGCGATATCGCTTTGAAGTAGGCGAAGTGCACCATCGCAAGCCCGAACACGCCGAACGCCGCAAGGAACAACAGGTCCCGCACCCGCACGCGGAGCAGGTGACGCCGCCGCGCCAGCAGGTAGACGAAGGCCACGGAGAAGGACACCAACGCGCGAGCCGCCGACAGTATGAGGGGGTCGACTTCGATCCCCATCGGCGGGAACGGCCATCCCGCGGTCTCGGGACCCGCCGCCGAGAACAGCCACTTCGCGAGCAATCCCCCGCCGGCCCAACAGAATGCGGCGAGGATCACCAGCGCGTATCCCTCGGCGCGCCGGCCCGCGGCCGTCTCTCGCTCACGGGCCGTCACAGCAAGCCGTCCCGTTCCTGCCGCTCCGTCTTGCGTATCTGGTACTCGTCGAGCGGCTCAAGGTGTGCGATCACGTCCACGACCTCGTCGAAGCCGTTGCCGATCGCCTCCTCGACCCGCTCGGCGATCGCGTGTCCCTGAGCCACCGTGATCGTCGGGTCCACCTGCACGTGGAGGTCGACATACACCCCGCTCTCGCTCCCCCGCGTGCGCACATCGTGGCAGCCCCGCACGCCGTCCAGCTCCAGTACGAACGCGCACACGTCCGCAGGATCGATCTGCGCCGTGTCCGCCAATGTCTCTCCCGCCGACGCGAGGACGCGCACCCCTGTAACGACGATGAACGCCGATACGACGAGCCCGAGGAGCGGGTCGGCGATGGGGTAGCCCAGACGCACCGCCACAAGCCCGCCGATGACGCTCACGGTCACCAGCACGTCGCTGGCCGTGTGGCTCGCATCGGCTTGAAGCACATCCGAGCCGAGCCGCCGCCCGGCCCGTCGCTCGAGCGTGGTCACCACGATGTTCACCACGAGCGTGGCGACCATGATCACGAAGCTCACCGCATCGACGGACGGGCCGCTGCCGGGGTCCTGCAGACGCTCGAAGGCCGAGGAGCCCACACGCCATGCCGCGAGCATCAACATCGCTCCGATGGCCGCCGAGGCGAAAGTCTCGAACTTGGCGTGTCCGTACGGATGACCCCGATCGGCAGGCCGCGCCGCGACACTCAGGCCGATAAGACCGATGACGTTGGAGGTGCCATCGAACAGGGAATGGAACCCGTCGGCCGTGATGGAAACGGAGTCGATAGTGACGCCGTAGACGAGCTTCGCCACAGCCACTGCCACGTTGAGAGCGAGCACCCACCACAAGACCCGGCGGACCGCCCGGGTACGACTGACGCCTCTGCCTTTGGACTGGGTGTAACCCACTGCCCCTCCGACTTGCTCAACATACCCCCTAGGGGTATATTCATGCCGAACATTCACTCGATTCTACGCCGAAGCCTCGTACGCGCAAGGAGCCCCCTCATGAGCCAGACTCCGGTCACGAACCTCACCCCCACCGAGGAAGAACGCCGAAAGATCGTCAACCGCCTCAAGCGGCTTGAAGGTCAGGTGCGGGGCCTCCAGGCCATGATCGAATCGGGCAAGGACTGCGAGGCGGTGCTCACCCAGATCATGGCCGCCAAGTCGGCGCTCAATCAGGTGGGCCTGCACATCATCGGCTACTCGATGAAGACCTGCCTCATGGATGACAGCGTCACCGACAAGGACGAGCTGATCGATGAGGCCATCAAGGTCTTCCTGAAGTACTCGAGCTGCGTCCAGTAGGGTCCGCGCACGCGCTACAGGGCGCACGCGGCGTCGATCAGTGCCGCCACCGATGCGTCCAGGTCGGCTATCTCCCCCGCCGTGCACCCGTCCTCGGCATTCCAGAGCGAGATCGACCTGATCGCGCTCACCCACACCGCGTCACCGTCTGCATACACATGCATCTTGCAGACGTCCATCACGCCACCCGGGACAGCGATGTCGAGCACCACCAGGGGCTGGATCTCGAACCCTTTCGCCACCAGCGTGGCCTGCAGATCGTGCCTCTTGACGACGTCGAAGCCGTGCGAGCGGACAGACCGCTCGACGGCTTCGACCATCTGCGGGAAGGTCTTGCTGCCCTCCCGTCTATAGGTGAAATCCATCATCACCACCATGTCGGACCGGCCTCACGGGCGGTGCGGCTAGGCTCAGCCGAACCCCCCTTGCGGCGCACACCCGCTGCTGGAGACCGAACGCTTCGGCGCGAACCCGCCGCCAACGCCGGTCTCCACACGGGTGGAGCCACACTCCGGACACACCTTGTCCGACTCCTTCAGCAAGCGCATCAGGAAACGATCGAACACGTGCCCGCAGTCGACACAGTGCAGTTCGTAGGTTGGCATGGCGCCTCTAGACCAGACCGAACTCTCGGCCGAGCGCATCCGCGCCCCGCGCGCCAACGACCTGCGTCACCAGATTACCACCTTCGAACTTCGCGATGGTGGGGATGCTCATGATCCCGTAACGCATGGCCACATCGCGGGCCTCATCGACGTTCACCTTGACGAACGCCGCGGTGTCACCGACACGCCCCGCCAGCTTTTCCAGCTCGGGAGCCACCATGCGGCAGGGGCCGCACCAGGGCGCCCAGAAGTCCACGATCACAGGCTTGTCGGCCTCAATGACCTCAGCCTGGAACTGCGATTCACTTATCTCACGGACGGTACTGCTCAAGGATATCTCCTCCTCGGAACGACATCGTACGGTGCCAAGTATACCCCAAGGGGTATTTCTGTCAACCGTCTGTGGCGTCCCTCCTGAAGTTCGATTATCGTCGTGGGGAGGTGAAGGAGGTCTGATGCTGTACTGGCTCACCTTGTTAGCGGGCGGTCTCGTGTCCGGAGCATGTCTCGTGGCCGCCATGGTGCTGCCCCGGCACTACGCCGCAGCCACGGTCCCGCTCGGCGCGGCCGGCTTCCTGGGAGGACTCTACGTGCTGGGAACCCTCTCCCAGGACTACTCTACCCCACTGGCGATCGCCGCGGCAATCGCAACGCTGATCGCGGGGGTCGTGCTCGGCTACACGATCCTCACCTCGGCCATCCCAAACCTGGCGCAAGCTCGCCGCCTCGCAACCGTCCGGTGTCCTGAACACGGGGACGGCACCGGGATCATCGTGCTCGCGTGCACGGAGCCCGACCACTACGATCCCCGCGCGATCGCGTACCGCCAGGAGATCCTCCGTGAGCAGGCGGCGATCGACCTGCCCCTCACTGCGGTACCGTTCGTGTTCCTTGCCGAGAAGGCCCGCTATCGCGCGGTGGGCAACACGGCTCCGGGAGCACCGGTGGCACGCTCGCTCCTCGACAAGGTCGGCCGGCGCGCAGCGACGATTCCCGGGGTGCGAGTGGATCTCGCACCGTGCCACCGCCCTGGCGGTCTGGTCGAGACCGTGGCCGCCCAGGCGTGCTCGGGTGTCACCCGCATCGCGGTCGTGGCGCTGGATCCGCCGGGGACAATCACCGCCGAAGCGGCGCTCGCCACACTCGGCCCTCTGGAACACGAGGCCGGCACGCCCACCGTGGTCACCGCCGGAGCGATATGGGACGACGCATCGCTTGTGAGGCGTATGGCCGACCGCATACTCGCCTCCACCACCGGCGCCGAGCTCGCAGACGTGGGTGTCGCACTCGTTGGGATGGGGATGCCGGAGGAATGGGCCCGGCGCCACCCTGCCGCGGCCGAGACCGAGAACTACTTCGACCAGCGCGTGCGGATGGCGCTGATGGAAGCGGGGATACAGGGCGACCGCATACGCTGCGGATCGCTCGACTGGCAGGCTCCCGACGTGACCGATGTGGTGCGGCACCTCGCCGCCCTCGGATGCCGTCACATCATCCTCGCTCCGTCGACGACGGTGCTGCCCACCCTGAACACGACGCTCGACCTCGAGCGCGCAACGACGTACGCGAGGGTCCCACGTGACGTGCGGGTGATCACCCTGAATGCGTGGGGTGATGACGACACGATCGTGCAGGCGGTGGTGGATGTCGCGAGCGCCGCGCTCGAACCGCAGGAAGACGACCTACGCCCGCTCTGAGGCCATGCTCCGGCGCGACACCTTGCAGCGCTCCTGATTGAACGCCTGCCGCCTGCGGATCTGAGGGATGCTGCGCATGTAGCGGAACGCCAGCGCAAGTCCGCCGCGGTCCGCCTCAGCATGTGTCTCGAGCGCATCGATGCTCGCGCGCAGCTCCTCCGCTGTACTGCCGCGGAAGACCGTGTACCCCTTGCCCACCGCCCTCAGGACATGAGCGTCGGAACCGCCTACCGCGGCCACACCAAGGCCGCCGCTGAACATCTTGGCCGCGAGACGGTTGGCCCAGATCAGACCAGGGACGGAGTTGTAGACCTCAAGCGCGTTGAACGCCATGTCGCGGACGGCGTCGGCGAGCCTGCTCCTGCCGAACGGGCCGAAGACACCGCGCGCGGAGAACGGATGCGGGATGATCGCGATGCCGCCCTGCTCGCTGATCCTGCGGATCGTCTCGGTGGGGGTGAGCCCGGGTGATATCTCCTCCGTGAGGAACAGTCCGAGCACGTGCCCCTCGGTGGTGGACACCTCTTCGCCGACTACGACTTCGATGTCGTACATCTCTTCGAGCTCCTTGGCGAAGAGAGCGCCCTCGATGGTGTTGTGGTCGGTGATCGCGATGACCGTGAGGTCGGTCTCGCTGGCGGCGTACTCCAGGATCTCCGGTACGCTGGCGAGCCCGTCGCTGTGCATCGAATGGATGTGGAGGTCGGCCTTGCTCCAGACCTGTGTGCTCACACTGCCCCTATCCTCGGTCGGTGGATACCCACGCGGGTACAGCAAGCGCCGTACCGTTGACGTTCTTTGTATCGGCAAAGTCCCCGGTCCACTCCAGCACTGACCGATGAGTGGCGCCGATGAACCGTTCGGCGGCTCTTCCGGCGCCGAACAGCGCCGAACGGTCACTCTGCAGTCTTCGACGGGCACACTGGCGCTCCTGCATCAGCCGCTCGAGCCATTCGCTGACGCCCACCCGGCCAGCCGCGAGACACCCTCGTGCAAACGTTCCATCGACGTGGCGTAGCTGAACCGCAGGAAGCCTTCCCCTCCGGGGCCGAAGTCCACGCCGGGAGCCGCCGCCACGCCCGCTTCCTCGAGCAGACGGCCCGCGAGCGCAACCGAATCGCGACCCCACGCCGTGGCGTCGGCGAACACATAGAACGCGCCGAGCGGCTCAGTGGCCACCGTGAGCCCCACCTCCCGCAAGGCCGGGACAAGATAGCGCCGGCGTTCGTCGTACACCGAGCGCATCCTCGCAACGTCGTCCTGGGCCTCCAACAGCGCCGTGGTACCGGCCACCTGCACGAAGTTGCTCGCGCACAGGAAGAAGTTCTGCTGAATCTTCTCGGCGGGCCGGACGAACTCCGGAGGCGCGATCAGGTAGCCGAGACGCCACCCGGTCATCGCGTACGCCTTCGAGAAGCCGTTGAGGACGAACGCCCGGTCGGTGAATTCCAGCACGGAGCGCGGACGGCCCTCGAACTGGAGCCCGTGGTAGATCTCGTCGCTGGCGAGCCAGATGCCGTGCCGCTCAGCCAATGCGGCAAGATGACGCAGGTCGGCTTCGCCGAGCACCCCGCCCGTGGGGTTCGAGGGGGAGTTGACCATGATGGCTTTCGTGCGATGCGTGATCGCGCGCTCCACCTCGTCAATCCGGAAGCGGAACCCGTCCTCCGCGCGTACCCGCACCGGCACGGGTACCCCTCCCAGGAAGTTCACGTAGTTGGGGTACGCCGGGTAGCAGGGGTCCGGCATGATGACCTCGTCGCCCGGATCAAGGAGCGAACCGAAGAGCAAGAGCATCGCGGGCGACGTGCCCTGTGTCACCACGACCGTGTTCGGGTCCACGCCGACCCCGTAGTCCTCACGTGCCCGTATCGCCACCGCCTCACGCAAGCCGGGCAACCCGAGCGATTGCGTGTAGCCCGTATCGCCGGCGTCCATCGCCGCCTCCGCGGCACGGACGATCACCTC
>DSAI01000018.1 GCA_011372845.1 Actinomycetota bacterium | reverse complement strand
CTTGAGGCGGTCCGTAAGCGACCGGGCATGTACATCGGGTCCACGGGCCCGAAGGGACTTCACCACCTGGTCTATGAGCTCGTTGACAACTCTGTTGACGAGGCGTTGGCAGGCTACTGCACGACCGTCGATATCGTGATCCACACCGACAACTCGGTCTCCGTCACCGACAACGGCCGAGGTATCCCTGTGGACAACGTGCCGAAGTATCGGAAGTCGGGCGTCGAGGTGGCGCTCACCGTGCTCCACGCGGGCGGCAAGTTCGGCGGCGGGGGCTACAAGGTATCCGGAGGCTTGCATGGCGTCGGTGTGAGCGTGGTGAACGCCCTGTCCGAGAGGCTCGAAGCCCAGGTGAAGCGAGACGGCAAGATCTGGGAGATAGCGTTCGAGCGCGGCAAGACGTCAACCCCGCTCGCCGCCACGGGGAAATCGAAGGCGACCGGCACCAAGATCACCTTCTGGCCTGACCCTGATATCTTCGAGACCACCGAGTTCTCGTGGGACGTGCTCTCCTCACGGATGCGGGAGACCGCGTTCCTGAACAAGAACCTGAAGATCACGCTCACCGACGAGCGCGAACTCGATCCGCGCACCGAAGAGTATCGCTACGCCGGCGGTATCGTGGACTTCGTCAAGTACCTGAACGAGAAGAAGGAGCCGATCCACTCGCGCCCGATCAGCTTCGAGGTCGAGGGGGAGGAGGGCGCCGTCGAGGTCGCCCTTCAGTGGAACACGGGTTACTCGGACACGGTCCTTGCGTTCGCCAACAACATCAACACCCATGAAGGCGGGACTCACCTCGATGGATTCAAGAACGCCCTCACCCGCACCATCAACGACTACGCGAGACGCCAGGGCATCCTGAAGGAGAAGGACGACAACCTCTCCGGTGAGGACATCAGGGAAGGGTTGACCGCGGTCATATCGGTGAAGCTGACCGAGCCGCAGTTCGAGGGGCAGACGAAGACCAAGCTCGGCAACACCGAGATGCGCTCGTTCGTGCAGTCCATCGTCACCGCAGGCCTGGGCGAATACCTCGAGGAACACCCAAAACCGGCACGCTCCATCATCACCAAGGCAAGCCAGGCGGCGAAGGCCCGCATGGCCGCGCGCAAGGCGCGCGAACTGACACGCCGAAAGGGGCTTCTTGAGAGCTCGACCCTCCCGGGCAAGCTGGCTGACTGCTCGGTCAGGGAGGCGGCGCTCACAGAGCTCTACCTGGTGGAGGGCGACTCGGCGGGTGGCTCGGCCAAGCAGGCGCGCGACCGGAGCTTCCAGGCCATACTGCCGCTGCGGGGCAAGATCCTGAACGTTGAGAAGGCGGGTGTCACACGCGCTCTCTCCTCCCTGGAGATACAGGCGATGATCACAGCGCTTGGCACTGGCATCGCCGAGGATTTCGATCTCGCCCAGGCTCGCTACCACAAGGTCATCATCATGACCGACGCTGACGTGGACGGGGCGCATATCCGCTGCCTCATCCTCACGTTCTTCTACCGGTTCATGCGCGAGATGATCGATGCCGGCTACATCTACATCGCACAACCGCCGTTGTACAAGCTGTCCGTGGGCAAGAAGCACGAGTATCTGTACTCGGACCGGGAGCTGCAACAGGCGCTCGCGAAGCTGCCCGAGAACACCAAGTACGGCATCCAGCGGTACAAGGGTCTTGGTGAGATGAACCCGGAGCAGTTGTGGGAGACCACGATGGATCCGGCGAGCCGCACCCTGTTGCAAGTGACGCTGGATGACGCTCTTGCGGCCGAAGAGGCGGTGGTCGACCTCATGGGGGACCAGGTCGAACCGCGCAAGCTGTTCATCCAAAGACACGCGAAGAACGTCCGCTTCCTGGACGTGTGACACGGAGTGCTAGTGGAGATAGCGGATGGCGCCCGAGGAGAGACCCAGATCACGGTTCGAGCCTCCGCCCTGGGAGGCGGAGGCTTTCGAGAGGTTCCGGCAGGAACGGGAGCGCGACCAGGCGGCGCGCGAGTTGGAGGACGCACTCACCCGGGTGAAGCAACCGCCCGCACCGCAAGAGGAGGAAGCGGCACCGGAGGACAAGGCCGCGGACCCCGTATCGGACGAGCGGGTGGAAGCGATGCTTGCGGAGCTGCGAACCCAGGAGCACACGCCCCCGGGCGCGAGCAAGCCCCTCGTGAACGCGGCGATTGCCATCCTCGGCTCGATAGGCGCCTTCGTTGTGATCGAGGCGTTCGTGTTGTTCAGCAGGACACGCGGTGCGGATCAGTCAGCCGTGCTGTTGGCGGCGATGGCGTCGCTTATCATGCTGGCGATCGGGGCCGGATGTATCGCGGGTGCCGTCGTGCTGTACCGAAAGCACCATCAGTGACGAGGAGTGACACCAGGTGACAGAACCGGAAATCGCATCGAGCGTTACGCCGATCGACATAGAGGACGAACTACGGAAGTCATTCCTCGAATACTCGATGAGCGTCATCGTCGCACGAGCGCTTCCCGATGTGCGGGACGGCTTGAAGCCTGTCCATCGACGCATCCTCTACGCGATGAGCGAGTCGGGACTGACGCCGAACCGCGCTTACAAGAAGTCAGCGTGGACCGTGGGAGAGGTCATCGGCAAGTACCACCCGCACGGTGACTCGGCTGTCTACGACACGATGGTCCGCATGGCCCAGAGCTGGGCTATGCGCGCCCCGCTGGTTGATGGTCACGGCAACTTCGGCTCGGTCGATGGCGACTCGGCGGCTGCGATGCGATACACGGAGTCGCGCCTCGCGCGACCCGCCATGGAGCTGCTGCGTGATCTTGAGAAAGAGACCGTGGACTTCGGGCCCAACTACGACGAGTCCCTCAAGGAACCGCTGGTGCTGCCGGCGCGCTACCCCAACCTGCTGGTGAACGGGTCGGCGGGTATCGCCGTGGGAATGGCGACCAACATCCCGCCCCACAACCTCCGTGAGGTCGTCGATGCCACGTGCGCGTTGATAGACGATCCCGAGATCACGCTCGACGGACTCATGCAGCACATCCACGGCCCCGACTTCCCCACAGGCGGGATGATCATGGGGCGCGAAGGGATCGTCTCGGCCTACGAGACCGGCCGCGGCTCGATCAAGATCCGCGGCAAGGCGCACGTGGAGCAGACATCCACCGGCCGCATGCGAATCATCGTCACAGAGATCCCGTACACAGTGAACAAGGCGAAGCTCGTGAGCAAGATCGCCGAACTGGTGCGCGAGAAGAAGCTGCCGGAGATATCGGATCTCCGGGACGAGTCGGACCGCAAGGGCATGCGCATCGTGGTGGAGCTGAAACAGACCGCGATCCCGCAGGTCGTGCTCAACAAGCTTTTCAAGCACACCCCTCTCGAGACCGGCCAGGGCATCATCCAGCTCGCGCTCGTGGATGGCGTCCCCAGGGAGCTTTCGCTCAAGCAGATGCTCTTCTACTACGTGGAGCACCAGAAGGACGTCATCGTACGACGTACGCGCTATGACCTGCGCAAGGCCGAGGAGCGGGCCCACATACTCGAGGGCTACATGATCGCGCTCGACAACATCGACGAGGTCATCAAGATCATCCGCGGCAGCCAGGATGACGCCGAGGCCAAGGCGCGGTTGATCGAGCGGTTCGGTCTCTCCGAGGCCCAGACAGACGCGATCCTCGAGATGCGGCTCCGCCGCCTCACCGGGCTCGAGCGCTCGAAGATCGAGGACGAACTCGCCGAGCTTCGCGAGCGCATCGCGTGGTTCAAGAAGGTCCTCGCAGACGAGTCGCTCGTGCTGCAGATCATCAAGGACGAGATGTGTGAGATCAAGGAGAAGTACGGCGACAAGCGGCGCACCGAGATATCGGGCACAGCCCGCGACCTCGACGTCGAGGATCTCATCGCCGAGGAGGATATGGTCGTCACCATCACGAAGGCCGGCTACGTCAAGCGGCTCCCGGTGGCCACGTATCGGCAGCAGCGCCGCGGCGGCAAGGGCATCTCGGGCGTCAACCTCAAGGACAGCGACTTCGTGGAGCAGCTGTTCATCAGCTCCACGCACGATTACGTGCTCTTCTTCTCCACCAAGGGCAAGGTGTACCGCTTGAAGGTGCACGAGCTTCCGGTGGGCTCCCGGCACGCGCGCGGCACAGCCGTGGTGAACCTGCTGCCCTTCGAGCAGGACGAAAGGATCGCCGCGGCGATCACCACCAGAGAGTTCAGCGCTGACGAGCACCTGCTGTTCGCCACCTCGCACGGCATGGTGAAGAAGACGGCGATACAGGCGTACGACCGGTCCCGCCGGGATGGCATCATCGCCATCAACCTGCGCGACGGGGACGAGCTGATCGCCGTGCGCCGTGTCAAGGAAGGCCAGGAGGTCATGATGGTCTCCTCGCAAGGCAAGGCCATCAAGTGGAGCGAGACCGACGCACGCCCGATGGGCCGCGACACCATGGGGGTGCGCGGCATGAACGTGCAGGACGACGATCGCGTGCTCGGCATGGAGATCGCGTATCCCGGTTCGGAGCTCTTCGTGGTGACTGAGCGCGGCTACGGCAAGCGCACGCCGGTCGACCAGTACCCCACCCAGAAGCGCGGGGGGATGGGCGTCAAGACGATCCAGGTGACCGAGAAGAAGGGCCGCCTCGCCGGCATGAAGATCGTCATGCCAGGGCACGAGTTGATGCTCATCTCGGAGGAGGGCGTGGTCATCAGGGTGCGCGCCGAGGACATCAGCCAACTGGGACGTTCTACCCAGGGGGTCAAGGTCATGAACGTGGCCGATTCAGACCGCGTCTCAGCCATCGCCCGGGTGAGCGCGAAGAAGAAGAAGCGCCCCGCCGCCGCTGAGGGCCAGCAGGCATTGCTCGAAGAAGCGGTCGACCAGGTACCCGGTCTCACCGATCGTGAGGCAGAAGCGGAAGAGCTCGTGAGCGAGGACTTCAGCGAAGAGGAGTAGGGCCTCCGAGAGCCTCGAGGCGGGTCCACCTGGAAGATGACACGAGCAAGGATGCGCATACCCGGCCGGCGGGTGCCGGCCGGGTATGCGCGTGTTCGGGCCGAACGCTCGCAACTACCTCATGGTCGCGGTGCTGCAGAACATGGGGTACGGCGTCATCGGCACCGCCTTCGCCATCTACCTCAAGGATCGGGGCTTCAGCGAGGCGGTCGTGGGCGACGTCGAGGGCGCCCTGGCGCTCGCGGCGGCGGCCGTCTGTCTCGTGCTACCGCCACTCGTCACGTCGCTCGGGTACCGGCGGCTCATGGTGTTCGCCGGCTTGGCGCTCGGTCTCTCCAGGCCGGGACAGGCATACGCTCCGTCCGCCATCGCTATCGTGACGCTCGGACTCCTCTACGGCGTGGGTGACGGAGCGATGCAGACGCTCTCGACCTCCTTCCTCTCGGAGAACGCGGAGCGCGGAAGAAGGACCCACCTCTTCACCGCCGACTTCGTGGCGCGCACCGGAGCCATGGTGGCCGGCTCGCTCATCGGTGGCGTGGTCCCCGTGCTGCTGCGGCCGACGATAGGCGAGCTCGATGCGTACCGGGCCACGATAGTGCTCGCAGCGCTCATCATGATGGCGAGCGGGGTGTTCGCCGCGCACATCAGTGACCCTCCGACGACCGGGCGCACGCGACCGGTGGCCGCATGGATCGCGTCTCTGAAGGGCTTCCGGTCGTGGGGCCGCGTCGCTCGGCTTCTTGTGCCGGAGATGCTGCTCTCGCTCGGCGCCGGACTCGTGATGCCGTTCGTCGCCCTCTTCCTCAAGCACCGGCTGGGCGCCACGGTCACCGAGGTGGGAGTGATCCAGGCGGTCAGTTCCATTGCCATGGCGATCGCGGCGCTCAGCACCCCCCGCCTTGCGCGGCGGCTCGGTCTCGCCGGCACCATCGTGGTGACAGAGCTGGCCTCGCTCCCGTTCCTGCTCGCCATCCCGTTCACCCAGAGCCTGCCCGTGGCAGCCTCCCTCTTCTGGTTCCGGGGGATGCTGATGAACATGTCCTGGCCGATCTACAACCAGTTGTCCATGGCCGGTCTTCCGCCGTCGGACAAGCCGCTGGTCGCGGGCTGGATGCGGTTCGGCTGGAGCGTCGCCTGGCTCGCGGGGAGCGCGATCGGCGGGAGGCTCATGGAGCAGTCGTACACCACACCCTACTTCTACACAGCCGCCCTGTACGCGCTCGGCGCCATCGCGACGTTCGTGCTGCTGCGCGGGATCCGTGACGATGAGGAGAACATCGCCGACGCCGCCGGGGCCGCTGCGTGAGCCTTTGCAAGCGCGTCCCCCTCGCGGTCGGCTGATGGTAGGATGATGCACGTGAAAACCCTCATCTCGCGGCTCTCGACCACGCAAGCGGTGCTCTTCGACCTCGACGGCACGGTCGTTGACACCCTGCCCCACATCCTGGCCTCGTTCCGTCACGCGACCGCCGACGTCCTTGGCGCGTCGTTGCCCGATGACGAGCTCATGCACTACGTAGGCATACCCCTTGCCGAGCAGATGCGCCACTTCACCGGAGACGAGGACACCGCCGGCCGCCTTCTGGCGTCGTACCGGGAGTTCAACCACCGGACCCACGACGAGATGGCGCGGCTGTACCCCAACACGGTCGCCACGCTCCGGACCCTCACGGGAGCTGCTCTACCCCTGGGTATCGTGACCTCGAAGAGCCGCCACATGGCGCATCGCGCGATCGCCCTCTTCGAACTCGGCCACTACCTCGGGGCGGTGGTGACCGCGGATGACACGCCGGTCCACAAGCCCGACCCCTTGCCGGTGCTGACGGGTGCCCGTCTGCTCGGGGTGGATCCCACACGTGCGATCTATGTGGGCGACAGCCCGATGGACATCCAGGCAGGCAACGCTGCCGGGGCCGCGACCATCGCGGCCACGTGGGGCGTGGCTTCGCGGGACCGGCTGGAGGCCGCGGAGCCCGATGCGGTCATCGATGACATCAGCGAGCTGCCGGCTCTGCTCGGCATAGAGGACTGAACCCT
>DSAI01000160.1 GCA_011372845.1 Actinomycetota bacterium | reverse complement strand
GCATGGCGGCCCTCGGCCTGTGCACTATCGTCTTCATCGTTGGCGTGGTGCAGGGTGGTGACATCCTCGAGATGTTCCTCACCGCCGTGAGCCTCGCGGTCGCCGCCGTTCCGGAGGCGTTGCCCGCAGTGGCGACGATATCGCTCGCCCTCGGCGCGAGCCGTCTCGTGAAGACGCACACACTCGTGCGCAAGCTGCCTGCAGTGGAGGCGCTCGGCTCGGTCACCTATATATGCACCGACAAGACCGGCACCCTCACGCTCAACCAGATGACGGTGGAGCACCTCGCCTCGGGCGATGCCCGGGCGCTCTCGGCCGACACGCTGGCCGACCCGGAGGACGGGGTGAGTTGGCTCGGCAAGGCCCTCGCGCTCTCCAACGACGTGAGCGGACAGAACGACGAGCTCGTGGGCGACCCCACTGAGATCGCCTTCTACCGCGCCGCAGCACAGAGCGGGTTCGATCCGGTCGCACTGGCGAAGGATCTGCCGAGAGCAGCCGAGGCGCCCTTCGACTCCGACCGGAAGCTGATGACCACGGTGCACGAGCTGCCTGGTGGCGGTTACGTGTCGTTCACCAAGGGCGCGGCCGAGGCGATCCTCGAGCGCTCCCGAGACGCGATGACCGCGGATGGCTCGGCCGTGCCGCTGGACGCCGATGCGGCCGCCTCGCTCGTGGATGGATGGTCTGCTGAAGGGCTGCGTGTTCTGGCGTTCGGCATGCGCCGGCTCGACAAGCTGCCGGGCGACGACATCTCCGCCCTGGAGCAGGACCTCTCCCTTATCGGCTATACGGGACTCGTGGACCCGCCGCGCGAGGAAGCGCGACAAGCTGTGGAAACCTGCAAGACGGCCGGCATCATCCCGGTGATGATCACGGGCGATCACCCGGCTACCGCACTCGCGATAGCGAAGCGACTCGGCATCGCCGATCACAAGGAACAGATGATCACCGGAACAGAGCTCGACGCACTGTCTCTCGAGGACTTCGAGGGCCGCGTTGAAGGCATCCGTGTCTACGCACGCGTGGCTCCGGAGCAGAAGCTGAAGATCGTCCAGGCGCTGCAGGACCGCGGCGAATACGTGGCGATGACCGGCGACGGTGTGAACGACGCTCCCGCGCTGGCCACCGCCGACATCGGGGTCGCCATGGGCATCACCGGCACCGATGTGGCCAAGGAAGCGGCCTCGATGGTGCTGCTCGACGACAACTTCTCATCGATCGTCGGCTCGGTCCGCGAGGGCCGCCGCATCTTCGACAACATCCGCAAGTTCATCAAGTACACGATGACCTCGAACTCAGGCGAGATCTGGACGATCCTGCTCGCGCCCTTGCTCGGCATGCCGATACCGCTGCTGCCGATCCACATCCTGTGGATCAACCTGGTGACCGACGGTCTGCCCGGGTTGGCCTTCGCGAGCGAACCGCACGAGCGCAGCATCATGGAGCGCCCGCCGCGCGCGCCCAAGGAGTCGATCTTCGCCGACGGCCTCGGCACCCACCTCATCTGGGTGGGCTTGCTCATGGGTGGGGCGTCGCTCTTCATGCAGGCGTGGTCGATGCCCCGGGCGCCCGAGAACCACGACCTGTACTGGCGCACGATGGTCTTCACGGTGCTCTGCCTCTCGCAAATGGGCCATGCGATGGCGATCCGCTCGGATCGAGAGTCTCTGTTCAAGCTCGGCATCTTCTCGAACAAGCCGATGCTCGGTGCCGTGCTGCTGACCTTCGCACTGCAGCTCTCCACCATCTACGTACCGTTCATGCAGAAGGTCTTCAAGACCGAAGCGCTCTCGCTGCCCGACCTTCTGATCGCTCTCGCACTCTCCAGCGTGGTCTTCTGGGCGGTCGAGATCGAGAAGGCGGTCAAGCGCGCCCGCGACCGCCGCGGTGATATGGCTGCCGCGTAGGGGTACGTCACGCAGGGATACTCGAGGTCACTCGGGCTCGAGCCAACGACGCCCCGCCGCTTCCACGCGGTGGGGCGTCGTGCTGCGTGAACCTCACCCGGCCGATGACTCGGGGCTCAGATGTCCACTCGCTGCAATGTCCTGACGCCGACGATCGCGGAGAGCACGAGCAGCGTGACCCACCACAGCAGGCTCGACCACAGCGGCAGGGGATCGTCCACCACGGCGGCCGAGTGCATCGCCTCGAGCAGCCGGGCCGACGGACTGACCCACGTGTACCACGAGCCGTGGATGAACCAGCCGAGAATGCGATCGAGCAGTACGACACCGACCGACGCGAGACCCGGCAACCAGCTCACCGGAAACCGCGCGCTGAGCGCGAGGACGGCCATGCCGATCGCCGTGAACCCGAGTGAGAGGTAGAGCGACGTGCCGACCTCGCGTACAAGCATGTCCGTACCCGGGTGTGCCGGGGTGAAGAAGAGCTGGGCCATCACATCTTGTTTGCCCGTCTCCCCACGCGCGAACGCTGACGGCTTGCGCGTCATTTCACCACCTTCGTAGGCAGCCAAAGCCAGAGACGCGCCCAGCACGCCCACCTGGAACACCACGGCCGCCAGGACCATCGGCACGGCCTTGCCGACCCACCACCGCCACCGGCTCCCCGCCCGCGCCATCACCACGTGCGCAAGCCGGGTCTCCCGGTCACGCGCAAGGCTGTCGCACGCGATCATCACGAACGTCGTCAGCAGCAGGAAACCGACGAAGAACATGTTGTTCACGAGCGCTGCGTGCGCGTCGAAAACACTCCAGCCCTCGATCCCCGCGTTGAAGGCGTGTGACCTGACCTCGTCGGCGGCAAGCTTGCCGACAAGACCCCACATCGCGACCGCGGCGAACCATCGGCGTGAGAGGAACAGCCTTGCGAGCTCCATCCGTATGAGCGCCAACGTCTGCTTCATCACGCACCCACCGACTCCATGTACGCGCGCTCCAGCCCTGCGCTGTCGCGATGGATCGCCTCGATGCCCACATCGGCCATCACGAGCATCCGAACCACGTCGGGCACGGCCTCGCGCACCCTGATACGCATGCGCGTGGGGCCGTCGCTGCCCACCACGTCGACCGTCTCGACCGATGCCACGCGACCCACATCCTCGACCGATGCCACCTCCAGCACCAAGACAACGCTATCGAGCGTGGTCGACGGCTCGTACACGTGCTGCGCACGGCCGTGATGCAGGAGGATCACCCGGTCACAGACCGCTTCGACCTCTTGAAGGAGGTGGCTCGTGAGCAGAACGCCCATCCCGTCGACGTCCGCGAGCTCGCGCACGAGGGAGCGCATCTCCACGATCCCGCGCGGGTCCAGACCGTTAGTGGGCTCGTCGAGGACCACAAGCCGCGGACGCTCTCCGATCGCCTGGGCCAGCGAAAGGCGCTGCCGCATCCCGAGCGAGTACGTCCTCACCGGCTTGCTGTCGTGCGGATCGAGCCCCACACGCCTCAGCACATCGGACGCAACAGTGGGCTCGACCGCCCCGCGGATACCGAACAGCAGCTCGAGGTTCTTCCTCCCGCTCAAGGTCTCGATGAACATGGGGCGCTCGACCATCAGCCCCATGAACGGGAGATCGCCGCTCGTGGAACGGACATCACGTCCCAGCACGGAGCCCTCGCCGTTGGACGGCCGGGACATCCCGGACAGGATACGGATGAGCGTCGTCTTGCCGGCCCCGTTGGGTCCCACGAGGCCGACCACCTCGCCCGGACGGATCATGAGCGTCACATCATCGAGGACCGTCTTGGGCCCGTACGACTTGCAGAGGCCGCGAACGTCCACAAGCGGGGCGCCCGGCACGTCTGTCTGGATACGATTCATCGGTTCTCCCGCGCTCTCAGTAGTAGGTAGGTGGTCACAGCGCCCACAATGAGGATGGCCGACCAGTACGTCACAGTCGTAAGCGGAGTCGCCCACTCGGCGAAAGAAGACAGCATCCGCGCGCGTTCTCCGGGATTCACCGGAGCCGGTAGCGCGAACATGAACGCGAGATAGGCGATCGTGGCCCCCACTTGCGAGACGGTACGACCAGCACCGAGCGCTGCCAACAGCATCGACGTCGCGCTCGTAGCCGTGGCCGCCAGCCCGAGGATGAGGACCACGGCAAGGCCCAGCAGGAGCGGCGCCGAGACCGCGAGTCGTGCACCCCAGGGAACCACGGCACCCGCGTTGGAGGGGTCCCAGGGCACGAAGACGGCAGCCGCAGCGAGCCAGACGACCGCAAGAGCGACCAGCAGCAGCGTGGAGCTGACGTACGCCGCGCCGAGCTTGGCCGAGAACCACCGCCACCGCGATCCCGCACGGGTGATGAGCAGTGATGCGAGCCCCGACTCGAGATCCTCGGCGAGTGTCCCGCCGATGATCATCGGCCAAATGAGGAAGAACGTTCCCGCGCCATCGAGCTCGGTCAACCAGAGCATCGACCCGCTATGTTGCACCACACCATCCACCCCTGCGAGCATCAGCAGTTCACCCCGCCTGGCGAACATCGACGCCACGCCGAACAGGAGCATCACCACACCAGCGAGCACGAAGCGTCGCCGTGTCGTGAGCCGCGCCAACTCGTGAAGCAGCGCGCCCGGTCCCCCCATGGAGCCTCCCCCCGGTGGGGGCGGCGCGAGCCGCCCCCACACTGCACAGATTCCGATGCCTCAGTAGTTCCAGACCCATGTGCCCTGGCACAGGATCGTCACGAAGTTGAACAGCGCGGAGTCCATCCGCACCCGAACGTAGCGCGTGCTCGCCGTGGAGTTGTACCAGAGGTCAACCAGCGGTGCGTAGGCACCGCCCGGGTAGACCGTCACGGTCGGGCCGATCGCCTGGTAGGACGTGTTGCATACCGCGAAGCGGATCGGCTTGCCGCCCGAGTACTTGTGCCGCACGCCGAAATCGCGATATGCGCTCACAGCCTTGCTGGATGTGTAGATGTCGGCGCGGAAGCGCGGCGCGACCATGCTGTAGTTCTGTGTGCTGGCCGCGAACGCCGATGCGGTGCTGCCGAACGCCAGCGCAAGTGCGAGCATCCCCACGGTGATGATCTTCTTCATCTCGACTCCTCGATTCGTCGTTGTCCATGATCGGGAGACCGGGACCTTCGCCATTGCTGCCTGTGCCACGCTGATCGTTCACCTCCTCACGCGATCGACGTCTGGCGGCGCAGCCCCATCGGGGGCCTGAACATACCGGGAGCCTACGACCATGTCCTAAACGGAAACCAAACGCCCGAACGTGGCGCGACACGCGAGGCCCCCCGCCGATGTACCGGCGGGGGGCCTCGTCTCACACCACTGTTGCGGGACTACTGCACGCTCAGGATGACGCCTATCTCACTGCCGGTGTCGGTGGTGCCCACCGTCACCGATCCTTCCATCCCGTCCTTGTTCGCGCTGACGATCGCCGTCGTGCCGCTGTCGTCGGTCATGTTCATGTCGCCGACGATGGTCCAGCCCTCGCCCTCGAACTCGGCCTTGTACCACTCGTACACGTCGATGGTGTCATCTCCGGAGACCAGGTTCACGTAGAACACCGTGCCGTTGGAGTCCGCGATCTTCGAAGTCGAGTCAAGGTCGGCGTCCCCGTACATCGGGAAGTCACCCGGGAAGTCCGACGGCAGGTCTTCGCCGCCGCCTTCGATCGTCACTTCGCCATCGCCGGTGTCCATGGTGACCGAGTCCTCGTCGACCTCCACATCGCCACCCACGATGCCCCCCACGATCTCCTCGCTGACCTCCTCAGCGATCTTGTCCTCGATCGCCGAACATCCCGCGACCGCGAACGCCAATGCTACGATCAACGCGCCGATCATCCAACGCCTCAATATCTTCGACCCCCTTCTTGTGCATACTGTCCGACGAAGCATCGGCGCGGACACCCACAGCCGTGCTGCGGCCCACATGCCGATGCTCCCGTTTGGGCATATACCCCGCCGAGAGGAGTGCCTCCCATGATGGCAAGTATAATGAACATGAAGGCCATGACGGTGGCGTACCTGCCGATGACGGGTTCCTACGACCAGATGCCTGCGGCGTTCGACCGCCTCTACGCCTGGATCGAGGAACATGACCTCAAAGCCACCGGAGCGCCGATCGCCGCGTTCTTCAACATCCCGTCGGAGCCTGACGGGTCCGACGCCCGCTGGGAACTGCTGGTCGCCTTGTCCGGCGACCCGGCGGACATCGAGCCGGACGAGACCGGTGTCGGCGTGAAGCGTGTGGAAGGTATGAAGGTGGTATCGGCGATCCATATCGGGCCGTACGACAGCGTGCTTCCCACCTACCAAGCACTCTGGGCGTGGATGGAGGATCACAGCTACGACCTCGACGGACCCCCGATGGAACGTTACCTCAGCGGCCCCGAGGTCCCGGCGGAGCGAGTCCGCACCGAAGTGCTGATGCCCATCCGTCGGGTATGACGCGCAGGGCCAGTCCGCGCGCTGAAGTGGATCGAGGGTGTGCTCATGGGTGGATCGCCCGCCTCATCGCTCGCGGCACAGGCGCCCCATACGACGGTCGACTGGCTCTGTTCGGAGGAGAATCCCGCCGTCGCGGCGCTGACGCTGCGCGGGCTCCTCGGCGATACCGGCTCTCCACGCGCCCGGGAGCTGTGGGCGCAGCGCAACGCCTACGAACCCGTGAGCACGATCCTCGGTCAGATGCGCCCGGACGGGAGTTGGGACACGCCCGAACGCGACTACCAGAAGTACGGCGGCAACCTCTGGCAGGTGCACTTCCTGGGCGAGCTGTTCGCCGATGGTGATGACGAACGCGTGCGGACGGCCGCCTCGTACGCGTTCTCGCGGCAACTGCCGGACGGTTCGTGGTCGTGCAACGGCCGCGCCTCGGCGACGATCCCGTGCCTCACGGCGAACGTGGGCCGCGCTCTGGCGCGCCTCGGCTTCGCGCGCGACGTGCCCATCGCCCGCGCACTCGGCTACTGCGTGTCGCTGCACGACGCCTTCGGCTGTCTGACGTGCGGGATCCCGGAGCGTGAAGGACAGCCTGCCGGCGAATGGGGCGCCTCCTCCTCCACGCTGAACGGTTACTGCCACATGCTGGCGCCCAAGCTCCTGC
>DSAI01000131.1 GCA_011372845.1 Actinomycetota bacterium | reverse complement strand
GAGACGCCAGCCGCCGAGGGCGCCACCTCGTCTGATGAGACGCCTGCCGCTCAGAGCCCGGACCCGCCTTCCGGGTCCGAAGACGCCGAAGCGGCCACGGCTGCGCCTGATGTGAAGCCGGAAGCCTCCGACGACGGAGAGGAGGGAGCGGAGAAGGCCTAGCCTTTCGCCGCGACACCATGCCCATCTCTCCCAAGCGTATGCCGTTCATGCAGCACGTGAACGAACTCCGCAAGCGCCTCACCGTGGTCATAGCCGTTCTGAGCGTACTGACCCTGGTGGGCTACTACTACTCCGATGAGATCTACCGCCTCCTGCTGGGGCCGATGCTCCCGGTCATGGGGGACAAGGGCGGCTACGCGATCGACCTCCTTGAGGCCATGGCCAACCGGTTCCGGCTCGGCATCTTCGGGGCGGTCGTAGTGAGCAGCCCGCTCATCATCTACGAGGCCCTGGCGTTCTTCGTTCCGGCGCTCAAGAGCAAAGAGCGGCGATGGTTCGGGTGGACGGCGATCGCGGCGGGTCTCCTGTTCCTGGCGGGCGTCGCTTTCTGCTACGCGTTCATTCTCGAGCCGAGCGCCCAGTGGCTCGTGGACCAGAGCGGCGAGACCTTCCAGCTGATGCTGCGCGCCCAGAGCGCGATGACGTTCGCGATGTGGTTCCTCGCCGGCTTCGGCCTCGCGTTCGAAGTCCCCGTGGTGGTCTTCTATCTCGTCTACTTCAACGTGATCCCCTACGCTAAGCTCCGGAAGAACTGGCGGGTCGTGTGGGTGGCGATCGCGATCATCGCATCGATGATCACCCCCGACTGGAACCCCTGGAGCATGGCGGCGCTCTCCGGAGCGATGATCGCGCTCTTCGAGGCCAGCATGCTCATCGTGCGGCTGATGTTCTCACGCAAGATCAAGGCGTCAGCCATACCGGACATCGAAGACGAGGACGAGTAGCGGGTCATCGCATGCATGAGATGGGCATCGCAGAAGGCATCCTCACATCCTCGCTCGACGCGGCGGAAGACGCTGGCGCCACGCGTATCACCCGCGTCTTCGTGACCATCGGTGAGCTCACCGAGGTGATGGAGGATGCGCTGCAGTTCGCGTGGGAGGCGATAACGCCCGAGACGATGGCCGAGGGCTCTGCGCTCACGGTCACGATGGTCGCACCGGTGTCGCGCTGCGCCGACTGCGGTCACGAGTGGGCCCACGACCGCTACTCCGGCGCGCAGTGTCCGTCATGCGAAGGATGGGTCGTGGCGCTGCTTCGCGGGCGGGAGCTGAAGATCGACAGCATCGATATCGATGAGGAGGGCGACGCGTGAAGGTCGACATCGAACAGCGCATCCTCGCGGTCAACGACGAGCTCGCCGAAGCCAACCGGCGGCTCTTCGCCGAGCACGGCGTGTTCGTCCTGGACCTGATGGCGTCTCCCGGCGCCGGCAAGACCTCCACCATCCTCGCTACGATCGCCGCGCTGCGCGACCGCTACTCGATCGCGGTGATCGAGGGCGACATCGCAAGCAAGGTGGACGCGGAGAAGGTGCGGGCGCACGGCATCCCGGCGGTGCAGATCAACACCGGAGGTGCGTGTCACCTGGAGTCTGCGATGGTGCGCCGGGCGGTGGAGACGCTCGATCTCGGTGAGATCGACCTCATCATCATCGAGAACGTGGGGAACCTCGTCTGCCCGTCCGACTTCGACCTCGGAGAGAGTGCCAAGGTCATAATCCTGTCCGTGCCCGAGGGGCACGACAAGCCGTACAAGTATCCGAACATCTTCCAGGTCTCGGAAGCCGTGATCCTCAACAAGTACGATACGCTCAGCGTCTTCGACTTCGACGAGACGGAGTTCCGCGAGGTCGTTCGCAGTCTCAACGGCCAGGTGCCGGTGTTCCCGATGTCGGCCACCACCGGCGACGGCGTGGCGGCGTGGGCCGAGTGGCTTGCCGCCCGTATCGATGCCGCCAGGGACGGTGACGCGTCATGATGGATCGGGCCGCGGCGCTGGAGCTCGTACGCGAGCGGATCCCCTCGGCTAATCTCGTGAACCACTGCGTGGCGACTGAGATCATCATGGAGGCGCTCGCCCGCCACCTTGGACTGCCTGATGAGGACGTGGAGCGCTGGGCGCTTGCAGGGCTGCTGCACGACCTCGACTACGCTGAGACGGCGGAGGACTTCGAGCGTCACGGCGTGGTGACCGCTGAGCTGCTGGCGGACGAACTCGACGACGAGCAGATCCACGCCATCCTTGCGCACGCCGGGAAGGTCGAGCGGGAGACGGTCATGGACGCGGCCCTCTACGCCGCCGACCCTACTACCGGCTTCATCGTGGCTGCGGCGCTCGTGCGGCCTGACAAGGCGCTTGCCAACGTTGAGTTGAGGTCGCTCAGGAAGCGCTGGAAGGAGAAGGCGTTCGCCCGTGGAGCGAGCCGCGAGCAGATGGCCGCTTGCGAGGAGATCGGCCTCGAGCGCGACGAGTTCCTGGCCCTGGCTCTCGACGCCATGAAGGCGCGTTCCGGGGAGATCGGACTCTAGCCCGTGATCAGTCTCCGGTAAGGATCCGTTCCGGTTCCCGCTTGACGCCCCATATATACTCGGCAGGAGTCGCCACCGACCGGGCGGAGAACGCCTTCATGAAGCTCATCATCTCGGAGAAGAACATAGCCGCGCGCCGCATCGCAGAGATCCTGGCGGTGGGCAAGCCGACGGCCGAGAAGGTCTACACCACGCCCGTCTACCGGTTCCGCCGCGACGGTGAGGACTGGGTCTCCATCGGCCTCAAGGGCCACATCATGGAGGTCGACTTCGCGCCGGTGCTCGACGAGACGGCGGTGCGCGAGCTCGCTTCGAACGACCCGCGCGTCCTGAGCGTCGGAGCGCAAGACCTGCTTGAGGCTAACGGCGAGATCGACCTCAAGAAGTGGCGCCTGGAGACTCTTCCCGTGCTGACGCGGGTCCACGTGGAGAAGGTGCCCAAGGAGAAGGGCATCATCCAGTCGATCAAGAACCTCGCCAAGAAGGCGGAGAAGGTCATCATCGCCACCGACTTCGACCGCGAGGGCGAGCTTATCGGCGCCGACGCGCGCGACGTGGTCCGGTCGGTCAACAAGGACGTCCCGGTATCGCGCGTGCGTTTCTCGGCCATCACCAAGGACGAGATCGAGCGCGCATTCGCCGAGGAGGACACGCTGTCCGAGGAACTCGCGCAGGCCGGCGAGACCCGGCAGGACATCGACCTCATCTGGGGCGCCGTGCTCACGCGGTACCTGACGCTCGCGCTCCAGACGAAGACCCGCAAACCGTTCGGCGATGTGCTGTCGTCAGGACGTGTTCAGACACCCACGCTGAAGCTGATCGTCGACCGGGAGAAGGAGCGCGACGCCTTCGTTCCCGAGGACTACTGGGTGGTGCGCGGTTCGTTCGCCGCTGCCGACGAGGAGTTCCTTGCCGGACATGCGACCGAGAAGTTCAAGAAGGAGGCCGCCGCCAGGGCTGTGATGGACGCCGTCGCGGGCGCCTCCACCGCGCAGGTCACCGGGGTCGACCGCTCGCGGCGCAAGGTGCAGCCTCCGGCGCCGTTCAACACCACCGCGCTCATGGCCGCCGCGGCCTCGGAAGGCATCACGCCCGCGCAGACCATGCGCATCGCCGAGTCCCTGTACATGAGCGGCTACATGTCGTATCCACGCGTGGACAACACCGTCTATCCGCCGAGCCTCGATCTGCGCGGCATCCTCAAGACGCTGTCCGACGTGCCGTTCTACCATGAGCACGCCCAGCGGCTGCTCGCCAAGGGCAAGCTGGAGCCGACGAAGGGCCCCAAGGAGTCGACCGACCATCCACCGATCCATCCCACAGGCGCGCCGGATCCCGACAAGCTCGAGCCTCGTGCGTGGAAACTCTACAACCTCGTGGCCCGGCGCTTCATGGCGACACTCTCCGACGCTGCCGTCGTAGAGAGCACCAAGGTCACGCTCGACGTGGCGGGGGAGCAGTTCAAGACCAAGGGCGACGTCGTCGTCTCACCGGGCTTCCGGGCGATCTACCCGTATGGGTCGCGCAAGGACGAGAACCTTCCCACGATCGCCGAGGGCGACGAGATCGAGTTCCGTGGAGCGGAGATGGAAGGCAAGCAGACTCAGCCTTCCGCCCGGTACTCGCAGGGCAAGCTCATCCAGGAGATGGAGAAGCTGGGTCTGGGCACCAAGGCGACAAGACACGACGCCATCCAGACACTCTATGACCGCAAGTATGTGCAGAACGACCCCATCGAGCCCACCAACAAAGGGCGCACCGTGATCGAGGCGCTGTCCACGTACGCGGTGGAGATCACCACCCCGGAGATGACCGGATCGCTCGAGCGTGAGATGGACGCGATCGCCAACGGCTGCTCCTCGCTTCCGGTCGTTGTGGGGCACTCTCAGAACGCGCTCGCCACGGTTGTGGACGAACTGCTCGAGAACGTCGAGGCGATAGCCGAGCTGCTGAAGGGCGCCGTCGACGAGGATGCCAAGGTGGGGAAGTGCCCCGAGTCGGGGCACGACCTGCTGATCAAGTACTCGCCCCGCAACCGCAACTACTTCGTCGGGTGCTCAGGCTATCCCGAATGCGCCGTCACCTACCCGCTGCCGAAGAACGCCAAGTACCAGGCGGTGGACGAGTTGTGCGAGGTGTGCGGCACGCCCCAGGTGCGTGTCATCCAGTTCAAGAAGCGGCCGAGGGTCATGTGCCTCAATCCTGACTGCCCCACCAAGAAGGGCCCTGAGATCATGGTGGCGCCCGGAGGATGTCCCACGTGCGGCGGCGATCTCAAGGTCGCGTACTCGCAGGTGGGGAGCCGGTACGTCCGGTGCACGAACTACGAGGAGTGCAAGACGGCGTACCCGCTGCCGCAGCAGGGCGAGATCGAAGCCACCGAGGAGCGGTGCGAGTGCGGCTCGCCCAAGGTCATCGTCCACACCCGCAAGGGTCCGTGGAAGATCTGCGTCGACCCCGACTGCCCGCTCAAGCCGGAGCGTTCGCGTGGCGCTCGCGGCGGCAAGGGTTCATCCGCATCGGGCAAGCGGGGTGGCAGCGGCAAGAAGTCCGCGGCAGGGAAGAAACCCGCCACAGGCACGAAGAAGTCCACCGGCGCCAAGCAGAGTACCCGCAAGAAGTCGCCGGGCGCGTGACCCGATGGCCCGGCCGGGGCATGTACCCCATGGTGGCCGAACCGGAGGGAGCGTGACGTGAGGATCGCGGTCGTGCAATACGCTATGCGGCCCGCGCCAGCCCAGGACCTCGAGGCGTTGGTGGGGAGCGTGGTCCGGGCCGGAGCGGAGGGCGCGGACTGGGTCGTGCTCCCCGAGGTCGTCTCGCTGTCCGACGGCCCCCTCAACGAGGAACTGTGGCGGCGGCTCGAGGAAGACGCACCCGGCGTGACGGCGATCGTCGCGTACGTCGAGCCCGATCAGGCATGCGCGGTCTTCGACGATCAGGACACGCCGGGAGTGACGGTCGTCCTCACCGGCGATTCATGCTTCACGCCGGATTCACTGGCGTGCGCACGCGGACATGCGCCCGGTGTGGCGGTGCTCGCGCCGCATGCCGAGTCGGACATCCAGGCCGAGGCGACGCTCGAGTTCGCCATCGCGCTCAGCACGTCGCTCGCGTCGCTCGTGATCGTGGTGGACACCGACGGCGCCGACCCGGGCGATCCGGGCCACGGCGGCTCTGCGCTCGTCTACTTGGGCGAGGTGCTTGCCGAAGCGATGGCCGGCGACGACCTCCTGTACGCCGACGTCGACCGGCCTCTCGGGCCGCCCGAATCTCCGGATCCGATGCCCGAGGTCCCCCCGTTGCTGGCGCAACGGGTGGCGGCTCATGAAGGCCGGAAGCTCGAAGTGGATTACCCGGCCGATCTCGGCTGACTCGGCGTGCGTGAGCGGATGGTAGAATCGCGGGGGCCGTTCCGAGCCGCATCCCGCTCATCCCACCAAGGACGGGCGTCGTCAGAAGAGGGAGATCAATGGTCCAGCCGTCCGACCCGATCGCGTTCCACCGGCATGCCCATGGCAAGGTCGCCATGGTGTCCACGCTCACACTCACCAGCGACAACCTGAGCATCGTGTACACGCCAGGCGTGGGAGAGGTGTCGCGGGTCATCGCAGAGGACCGCAGCACGGTGCGCGACCTCACCGGCAAGCAGAACATGGTCGCGATCGTGACGGATGGCTCGGCCGTGCTGGGTCTGGGTGACATCGGTCCGGAGGCAGCGCTGCCGGTGATGGAGGGCAAAGCCGCCATCTTCTCCGAGTTCGCCGGTGTGAGCGCCGTGCCGATCTGCCTGGACACGAAGGATCCTCAGGCCATCGTCGACACCGTGCGTTATCTCGCCCCCGGTTTCGGCGGCATCAACCTGGAGGACATCTCGGCTCCCCGGTGCTTCGAGATCGAGCGGCGGCTCACCGCCGAGCTCGATATCCCCGTGTTCCACGACGACCAGCACGGTACGGCGATCGTGGTTCTGGCCGGACTGATCAACGCGCTCAAGGTGACCGGCAAAGGCTCCGATGTCCGTATAGCGATATCGGGCGCCGGAGCGGCCGGTCTGGCGATCGCGCACTTGCTCGTGGCGTACGGGATGACCTGCATCAGGATAAGCGACAGCAAGGGCGTGCTCACGTCCGGCCGGGAGAATATCAATCCCGACCAGCGCGAGGTGCTGGCGCTCAGTTCCGCCGGCCAGACGTGGAAGCAGGGGCGCACCGTGCTCGATGGCGCCGACGTCTTCATCGGTGTGTCGAAAGCCGGCCTGTTCAACGCGGAGGACATCGGCCGCATGAGGTCGGAGCCGGTCGTGTTCGCGCTTGCCAATCCCGTGCCGGAGATCATGCCCGACGAGGCCCGTGCAGGGGGCGCCGCAGTGGTAGCCACCGGCAGGTCGGACTTCCCCAACCAGATCAACAACGCACTGGTTTTCCCGGGCCTGTTCCGCGGTCTGCTCGACCATCGCGTATCGCACGTGACCACGGCGGTGAAGCTCGCCGCCGCCCGGGCGCTGGCGACTCTCATCGAGGATCCATCGCCCGATCGCATCGTCCCCTCGATCTTCGACGAGCGCGTGGTGCCCGCCATCGCCGACGCCGTCGGCCGCGCCGAGGGATGAGCGTGATCTCCTCGCGGGACATAGGTG
>DSAI01000063.1 GCA_011372845.1 Actinomycetota bacterium | reverse complement strand
CTCTGCGCTACACTATCCCGATACACGGTCGCACGCGGAGGGGAGACGTCATGGCACTGCCCGAGGTGGAATTCATCTGGATGGATGGCGAACTCGTGCCCTGGGCGGACGCCAAGGTCCACGTACTCACCCACGCGCTGCACTACGGTACCGGTGTCTTCGAGGGCATCCGGTGCTACGCCACCGACGACGGTCCGGCGGTCTTTCGGCTCACCGATCATATGCAGCGTTTCGAGCGCTCGGCCAAGATGCTCTTCATGGACCTCGGCTACTCGGTGGATGAGATGGTGGAAGCGGTCAAGACCACCATCCGCGAGAACGACCTCCCCGCGTGCTACATACGCCCGCTGGCCGTTCGCGGGTACGGCTTCATGGGCGTGGACCCGATCAACTCTCCCGTGCAGGTCTCCATCGCCGTGTGGCCTTGGGAGTCGTACCTGGGCGAGGAGGCGCTGGTGCACGGCGTCGACGTGGGCATCTCCTCCTGGCGGCAGCGCAGCATCAATGCGATACCGCCGGGCATCAAGTCTTCGGCGAGCTACCTCAACTCCGGCTTCGCCAAGATCGAGGCCAACCGCCACGGCTATGCGGAGGGCATCATGCTCAACGAGGCCGGCCACGTGTGCGAAGGCACCGGAGAGAACCTCTTCATCGTGCGCGACGGCGTGATCTCCACCCCGCCCGTCTCCGACGGCATCCTGGAGGGCATCACACGCGACTCGATCATGGTGATCGCCGACGACCTCGACTACCCCGTGCTCGAGGAGTCCCTCGTGCGCACGGACCTGTACATGGCCGATGAGATCTTCATGACCGGCACCGCCGCCGAGGTCGTGCCGGTGCGCTCGGTCGACGGCCACGTGATCGGCGACGCCGGTCCGGTGACCCTCGACCTTCAGAAGACGTACTTCTCGGCGGTCCGGGGCCAGGACCCGGCGTACGAGGAGTGGCTCGAGCGCGTGTAGACGGCCGCCGTGGGGAAGCCAGGGCTCGTCAGGATACTCGGCTGGGCGTCAGGCGTCCTTGCGGTCGTCCTGGTGCTGCTGCTTGCCTTCGCGGGCTATCTCTGGCACCTGTCCACGAGGCTACCGGATCTTGCCGCCAATCCCGATGCGATCCAGTTGGCGCAGACGTCGATCGTGTACGCCGCCGACGGCAGCGTGCTGGCCGAATGGCACGACGCCGAGGACCGCACGGTGGTGCCCGGCGACTCGCTCCCGCAGACGCTCAAGGATGCCGTCGTGGCCATCGAGGACCGCCGGTTCTACGAGCATTCGGGTGTGGACATGCAGGCGATCGCCCGTGCGCTATCGGTGAACACCGCCGCCGGTGAGGTCCGGCAAGGGGGCTCCACCATCACCCAGCAGACGGTGAAGCTCCTGTTCACCGACGGCGAGCGCACCGTCAGGCGCAAGATCGAGGAGGCGCTTCTCGCGCTGCAGCTCGAGAGCCAGGCCGACAAGGACGACGTGCTCGGCGTCTACCTCAACATGGTGTACTTCGGACACGGCGCGTACGGTGCGGAGAGCGCCGCACAGCGCTTCTTCGGCTCCGACGCACGCGATCTCACGCTCGCGCAGTCGGCGCTCATCGCGGGATGCATCCAGTCACCAACGCGCTACGACCCTTTCACCAACCCGTCCAGCGCGCTCGAGAGGCGGAACCTGGTGTTGCGTGAGATGCGCGACCAGGGGTACATCACGGCCGGAGAGGCGGCCGACGCCACAGCCGAGCCGCTCGGCCTGAGGGACGAGGCCGCTATGGCGCAGCCGCAGTTCGCGCCGTACTTCGTGGAGTACGTGCGCCGCGACCTGCTTGAGGTCCTCGGTTCCGAGCGGCTGTACCGCGGCGGGCTGCGTATCCACACCACACTCGATCCCGAGGCGCAGCGCGCAGCAGAGGCTGCGGCCCGGGCGGTGCTCCCGGCCGAGACCGACCCGGAGGTGGCGGTAGCCTCGGTGCGGTGGCGCGATGGGTCGGTGGTGGCCGTGGTGGGCGGTCGCGACTTCTCCGCGGAGCAGTTCGATCTCGCCACCCAGGGCCGGCGGCAGACGGGCTCCGCGTTCAAGCCGTTCGTGCTTGCGGCCGCGCTCGAGGAGGGCTACACGCTCGACTCCACCTGGGAGGCCACCCCGTTCTCCACCCCGGTGAAAGACGGTGTGTGGCACGTGGAGAACTACGAGAACGCGATCACCAGCGGCACGTACACGCTTGAGATGGCCACCACATGGTCGATCAACACGGTCTATGCGCGGCTGATCATGGCGGTGGGCGCAGACAAGGTCGTGGACGTGGCGCACCGTATGGGCATCACTTCAGAGGTCAACTCCGACCCGGCGATCGCGCTCGGCGGTCTCTCCCAGGGCGTGTCGCCCTTGGAGATGGCCTCCGCGTTCGGGACGATCGCCAGCGGGGGCATCGCCGTTGCGCCATCGGGCATCAGCAAGGTCACCGACAGCGAGGGCGAGCTCGTGTACGCGCCCGAGCGCACGGGGAGCCGCGCCGTTTCCGAGGACGTTGCCACGACCCTCGCCAGCGCGCTCAACCAGGTGTATACGCGCGGCACCGGCAGCACCGCCAACATCGGACGGTGGGGTGCGGTCAAGACCGGTACGTCGCAGTCGTGGAGCGATGCCTGGCTGGTGGGCTACTCGGGCGACCTGAGCACTGCCGTATGGGTGGGCTACCCGCAGGCCCAGGTCCCGATGGAGGACGTATACGGGATACGTGTCACGGGTGGCAGCTTTCCCGCTCAGGTGTGGAAGGAGTACATGCAGGTCGCCTGCGCCGATGCAGCGGCCGGCCCTGCGCGGCCGACTGATGCCGGTGCGGCATCCGACCGCGAGGGGTGGGTCACCTACACGATCTGCAGCCAGTCGTTCAAGATCGCCGGCCCCACCTGCCCCGATACCATGGAGCTCGCATTCCCGGCGGGAGCGATATCCGATGAGGTCTGCACCCTCGAGCACTGACGCACGTATCGCGCATCGGCGCCGATAGCCACCGCTCGTCGGCCCTGTTCGCTACAATGGGGCTTCAAAACGCTCAGGGCGAGCAGGGGAAGGACGGCGCCCGGATGGTCACCCTCTACGACACCACGCTCCGCGACGGCACCCAGCGTGAGGGCATGTCGCTCTCGGTGGACGACAAGCTGCGCATCGCGCAGCGGCTTGACGCCCTTGGCGTGCACTACATCGAGGGCGGGTTCCCCGGCTCGAATCCCAAGGACCTCGAGTTCTTCGAGCGGGCCCGCGGTCTGGCACTCGAGAACGCCGTGATCACCGCGTTCGGCGCCACCTGCCGCAAGAACGGGGCGGCCGAGACGGACGGCGGACTCCGCGCCCTGCTCGACACGGGCTGCGAGGCGCTGTGCATCTTCGGCAAGGCACGGGGCCTCCATGTCACCGAGACCCTGCATGCCACGCTGGAGGAGAACGTCCGCATGGTGCGCGACAGCGTGGCGTTCCTCGTGGGAGCCGGCCGCGCGGTCTTCTTCGATGCCGAGCACTTCTTCGACGGCTACGCTGCGGATCCCGCGTACGCGATCGAGGTCTGCCGGGCCGCCGCAGAGGCGGGCGCCAGCGGAGTGGTGCTCTGCGACACGAACGGCGGCACCCTCCCGCATGTCGTTGCCCGGGTGGTGCGCGAGGTGGCCGAGGCGCTTCCCGGCGTCACGCTCGGTATCCACGCTCACAACGACGCCGCATGTGCGGTAGCCAACTCTCTTGTGGCGGTCGATGCGGGCTGCACGCACGTGCAGGGCACCGCCAATGGCTATGGCGAACGTGCGGGCAACGCCGACCTCTTCGCGATCATCCCTGCGCTCGTGCTCAAGATGGACGACACCTGCATCACGCGCGAGCAGCTGATGCTGCTCACCGAGGTCTCGCACTTCGTCGCCGAGACCGCCAACGTCACGCCCAACCCCCACCAGCCGTACGTGGGCGCGAGCGCGTTCGCCCACAAGGGCGGCGTGCACGCGAGCGCCGCAGCCCGGCTGCCCGAAGCGTACGAGCATATCGACCCGTCCGCAGTGGGGAACCTCGCGCGTGTGGTGGTGAGCGAGCTCGCCGGCCGGGCGTCGCTCACGATGAAGGCCCTCGAACTCGGCATCGACCTCACCGGCGATCAGACGACCGCCACCCGTGTGCTCGATGGCATCAAGGAGCTGGAGCACCGCGGGTACATGTTCGAGGCCGCCGACGCCACGCTCGAGGTGCTGCTCAAGAAGGAGCTGGGCACCTACGAGCCGTTCTTCCTCCTGGAGAGCTTCCGCTGCATCATGGAGAAGCGTGAGGACGGCAGGGTGATGACCGAGGCCACCATCAAGATCCACGTGGGGGACGAACGGTTCATCGCCACGGCCGAGGGCAACGGTCCTGTGAACGCCCTCGACGGAGCCTTGCGACGGGCGATCGGCCGGTTCTACCCGGCGCTCGACGCGATCGAGCTCACGGACTTCAAGGTGCGCGTGCTTGATGAGAAGAAGGGCACGGGTGCGGTGACGCGTGTGCTCATCGAGTCGAGCGACGGCGAGAAGACGTGGGGCACCGTGGGCGTCTCGGAGAACATCATCGAGGCGTCGTGGGAGGCGCTCGTCGACTCGATCGAGTTCGGCCTGGCCCACCCGCGCATCCGCACGGAGTAGCCGCTCGATGCCGCGCAGCGTGACGTCTCGCTGACGCCTGATGCCCTTCGGGGCCCGTAGGCGTATACTCCCGAACGGCTTTCGTATATCCACGCGCCTCCGCAACCGCGGGGCAACGCTGTGAAGGACTGCCTGTGCTTCGCTCCAACCGTAATCTCGCGTTCGTCGTGGCGGCGCGATTCATATCCCGTCTCGGTGGCACCGCGGTGTGGTTCATCGGCACGATGGGCGTGGCCGCGTACGTGTTCGACACGTCCCCCAAGCAGCTCGCCATCATGTCGCTCATCAACGGGCTCGCCGCTATCGTGGGGTCGTTCACCGCAGGTGTGCTGATCGACCGTTTCGGGCCGCGGAAGGTCATGATCTGGGCCGAGATCGGCTCCATCCCGCCGGTCCTGTGGATGATGGTCGCTCCCACGCTGCCGCTCTTCGTGGTGGGCTCGGCGATCTTCTCGCTCTTCGGCATCCCCACGTGGACCGCTGGCGCGTCGTTCGCGCCCTACATCACCGAGGGGCGCGAGGAGCTGGAGCGCGCCAACGCCTACATCGAGGGCGGCAGCTCCGTGGGGTTCGTGCTCGGCCCTACGGTGGGAGCCCTCATCGAGACGTGGTTCGGCATCCACTCGGTGTTCTGGGTGATGGCGGTCGCCGCCGTCTTCGCTGCCGTCTCCGCATGGATGACGCGCATCGATGAGACGCCGCGCGAGCATGTCTCGGGCAACGCATGGCGCGAGTTCACCGACGGCGTTCGGCTTGCCTACACCACCCGCTCGCTCCGCTACTTCATCCTGCTCGGCACCGCGGTGTGGTTCGGCTTCGGCGCGTTCCAGGCGCTGGAGTCGCTGTTCTACCGCGACGTGGTAGGCGTGGGGGTGGAGTGGCTCGGCTACATGAACACGGTTTTCGGCCTGGGGCTCGTGTGCGGTGCGGCGCTTCTGCCGCGTCTGCCGGTGAAGGTCGTGTCGGCCCGGGGGCTGGCTTTCTTCTCCGTGCTGTCCGGGCTCGGCTCGATGCTCTACGTGGGATCGGCCGACCTGTTCTGGATCGCGCCCGGCGCGTTCGCCTGGGGACTGTTCATAGGCGCCACCGAGCCCTTGCTGCGCACGCTGGTGCATCTCGACTCGCCGCACGAGTATGTGGGTCGTGTGGTGGGCACGCTGCAATGGCACCGCACCGCAGGCGAGTTGCTGCCGCTGGCCTTCGTGCCCACGCTGGCTGTGACGCTTGGCATACAGGAGACGCTGATCGCGGGAGGCGTGCTGGTGGCGCTTGCCGCGCTCGGCAGCATCCGCACGGCCGGCTCGATCGACCGTGGCCGCGCGGCACTGCCCGCGTCCGAGGCCGTCCCTGAATCTGCCTGAAGTCGTTGGCCCGCGCGAGCAGGAATCGCAGGTGGGCATGTGGAAAAACGACACAGGGTAAGGGGGATCTCCGGCGATCACCCCGCACGGCGGACTTGCGAGGAAACGGGGTGCGTATGCGCGTCGTTCGGTTGTTCCACGAGCAGGACGTCCGATACGGTCTTGCCGACGTGAGCACGGTGACGCTCATCTCCGACGAGCCGTTCTCCGCCTGGGAGCCGGAGGGCATCGTACCGCTCCCGCACGCCCAGCTGCTTGCTCCCACCGTGCCCACGAAGATCGTGTGCGCGGGTCTCAACTACCGTGCCCACGCGACCGAGATGGGGCACGACCTTCTCGACGAACCGGTGATCTTCCTCAAGCCGCCGACCTCCGTCACGGGGCACGGAGCCGAGATACGCATCCCCGAGGGCGTGGAGACCGTGGACTACGAGGCCGAGTTGGCGCTCGTGATAGGTCGCCGTACGCACAACGTGACGCCCGAACAGGCGCGGACGTGCGTGCTCGGCTGCACGTGCGCCAACGACGTGACCAGCAGGGCCCACCAACGTAAGGACGGTCAGTGGACCCGCGCCAAGGGCTTCGACTCGTTCTGCCCGCTCGGCCCCTGGGTGGAGACCGACATCGACCCGTGCGACACCACGCTCGAGAGCTACGTGAACGGGGAGCTTCGCCAGTCGACCTCCACCTCGGACATGATCTTCGACCCCTACGAGCTCGTGAGCTTCGTGAGCCACGTGATGACCTTGCTGCCTGGTGATGTGGTGCTCACAGGTACCCCATCCGGGGTGGGGCCGATGCGCGCCGGCGATGTGGTGGAGATCAAGGTCGGCGGGATCGGCAGCCTCGTCAACCGCGTGGTGTAGTCACCGACCCTGTTGTCACAGCGCGACGGCGGGAGTATCATACCGTTCAGTATGAACGGAAGGTATGACCGATGCCGGTAGACAAGATCACCATCTCTTTGCCCGAGGGTCTCGTGCTGGCCATCGACGAGATATCCGAGGCCGAGGGCGTCTCCAGAAGCCAGGTCGTGAGGGAGGCTGCGGAGCTGTACGTGAGCGATCGGGCGATGGCACGGGAGTCGGTGCGCAGACGTGAGGCGGCCGACCGCACCCTCTCTATCCTCGACGAGCTGCGCGGTCGTGTTCCTCAGGATGCCCGCTCCACACTCGACATCCTGCGGGAGGCGCGTGGCGCTCTCGATGAGGAGGCGTCGCGGTGACCGGGGACCT
>DSAI01000066.1 GCA_011372845.1 Actinomycetota bacterium | reverse complement strand
TACGCGCTCCTCGCAGCCGGAGAAGTTGCATTCTCGCAGCCGAGCGGGTAGCGTAACCGTGTTGACAGTTTCCCTTCCCTAACATGCGGTGTCGCGGGGAATCCGCCCCACCGCGGTTGCGGCTCATCGGTGACCGGCATCCCGATGCTCGGCGGTCACGCCGTGTATAGCCGCCTGAGGACTCAGGGGTAACAGGGAAGGAATAAGGGCGGCCCCGACCCGAAGGTCGGGGCCGTTCCCATTCTCGTCAGTGATGCCGGGCCTCGTGTCACACCTGCACGGCGGTGATACCCCAGCCCGTGCCCGTGTGCGTGGAGATGACGGCGCCGGCCTCCACGACCCGCATCTCGCGCACGTTGAAACGACTGCGTATCGCGTTCTCCAGCCACTCTGCTTTGTCAGGCGACAGCGCGTGTTGCACCGCGAAGTCGGCGGGCAGCTTCTCGTCCACGCGAGTGGCGACCCAGTCCACACTGGCCTGGAGCGCGGCGACCGCACCCCGCGCACGGCCCACCGGCTCGAACGCGCCATCCTCGGCCACGGTGAGCATGACCCGCATCTTGAGGAGCCCTCCCACCAACGCGGTGACCCGGCCGATCCTGCCGCCCTTGGCGAGATTGTCGACGCTGTCCAGGCCGACGATCATGTTCACGCGTCCGCGAAGCGCTTCGAAGCGGTCCTTGATCTGCGCCACGGTGTCGCCCGACGCCGCCGCCTTGGCGGCCTCCACCACCTGATAACCCTCGCCCCACGACAGGTTCAGCGAGTCGAGCACGTGCACGCGATCCCCCACTGAGCGGGCAGCCTCCATCGCCGACTCGTAGGTGCCGGACAGGCGGTTCGAGATGGTGATGCATACCACGTCGGAGAACGTCTCCAGCTTCTCCCTGAACGTCTCCACGAATGCGCCCAACGGAGGCTGCGATGTCTTCGGCAGTTCCTTGGCGGCGTCCATCCTTCGGAAGAACTCCTCGAGGGAGATGGTGCCGTCCGGGAACGTCTCACCCTCGATTGAAACGCTCAGCGGAACGACCGTGATGCCGTGCTCGACCGCCACCTCGCGAGGTATGTCCGACGTCGAGTCGGTGACGATGCACAAGCCCTGTGGAGATCCCATCGCGTCATTCCCCTTCCATTGGACGGACCATGCCTTCGCCGAGCGGTCGCCCGCCGATCACATGGACGTGGAGGTGGTGCACGGTCTGCCCGGCGTCCTCCCCCGTGTTCGCTATCACCCGGTATCCTGACGCGGCGACGCCCTTGGCGGCAGCCACCTTGGGCACGGCGCGCATCAGCGCCACCAGCACGTCATCGGGCACCTCGTCAGAGATGTCCGCGTAGTGCGCGCGGGGAACGATGAGCACGTGCACGGGGGCCTGCGGGGCGATGTCGTCGAACGCGAACACCGTCTCGTCCTCGTACACCGCTGTGGCGGGTATCTCCCCATTGGCGATCATGCAGAAAACGCACTCATCGGTCACGATCCGTCAGCCTCCTCCGCCTCGGCTCCTTCGAGTTCGCCGATCAGAGCGGTGACCTTCTGCCTGGCCTCGCTCAGCTTCTTCTGGCAGGCGGTCAGCAGAGCGACCCCCCGCTCGTAGCGGGCGAGACTGTCCTCAAGCTCGAGCTGTCCCGTTTCGAGCGCGCGCACGATCTGCTCGAGTTCCGCCAACGCGGCCCCGAACGTCATGTCCGCCGGCGCAACGACCTCGTCTGACATCTACCCCTCCGATCCAACTGACTCAACGATGCAGCCGAGGGTTCCCTCGGCGAGACGCACATCCACGCGGTCGCCCGGCGCGACATCAGCAGCCGAGCGAAGCACCGCACCATCCTCTTCGTAACATACCGCGTATCCGCGGCCCAGTATCGCAAGCGGCGACAGGTCCTCCAGTCGGGCGGCCATCTGACCGACGTCGCGGTCGGCCGCCTCCACGAGCAGTCTGCCGACCGACACCACCCGATCTCGCTCACGCTCCAGGCGGGACGCGTGCTGCTCCGTGAGACGCGGACCGACCCGCGCCAGAGCCTCCCGCGCACGCACGATGGCCTCTTCGCTGCGGGAGAGATACCCCGGAAGCGCCCGCTCCAGCCCGTCGGCAAGCATGTCCAGCGTCTGCCCGGGTGTTGCGAGCAGCGCGTCCGCCGAGGAGAACACGGGCCGGTCGGCCAGGAGTCCGAGGCGATGCGACAGACCTGCCACGAGGTGTGTGAGTGCACGACCGAGGCGCGTCCCACCTGCGTCCAGTGTCCGGGCCACTTCAGCAACGTCGGGAGCCACGGCTTCGGCTGCGGCCGTGGGAGTGGATGCGCGGACATCGGCCACCATGTCGGCGATGCTGGTGTCGGGTTCATGACCGATCCCCGTCACCACCGGGACCGGGCACGCAGCCGCAGCGCGGGCTACTTCCTCGGTATTGAACGGCATGAGGTCCTCATAGCTGCCCCCGCCGCGCCCGAGGATGACCACATCGATACCCGGCTCGGCCCCCACCGCCTCCAGCGCGCGGACGATCTCGGCAGCGGCGCCATCTCCTTCCACCTGGACGCCTGCGATCACCAGCTCGGCGACAGGGTACCGTCGCCGCAGCGTGCGGATGATATCGTGCACCGCCTTCCCTCGCGGCGATGTGACCACGCCGATCCGCTCGGGGTACCGTGGCAGCGGCCGTTTCCGGTCAGGCGACATCAGCCCCTCGGCCTCGAGGGCCTTGGCCAGCCGCGCCACCTGCAGCCGGAGCATCCCCTCGCCCGCCACCTCAACGGAACGCACCTGGAACTGCATCCGTCCCTTGGGGGCATACGCGGTGAAGTTCCCGGTGACCTCCACCAGTGCGCCGTCTTCGAGGGTCACCCCGGACGCGTCGTACTGGTCGCGCCACATCAGACAGGGCATCACGGCCTGCCCGTCCTTCAGTGAGAAGTAGATGGCCTTGTAGCCGGGTTTGATCGTGGCCTCGGACACCTCGCCCACGACCTTGAGCCGCAGGCCTTCGAGCGCGCCTTTGGCAAGCGCCATCGCGTCGGATACCGAAAGCGCCTCCTTCTGGTCAGGCATCATCGCTCCCGGAGGCTTCGGAGGGCGGTTCAACCGGGATGACGGCCACGCGACCGTCCTTCACGCGCACTGCTGTCGCGCCGTCGGCTATCGCGGCCAGTTCGGCTCCCACAAGCGTGCGACGCCAACCTGTGGAGAGGGGGTGGCCGTCTCGGTCTCCTGCCGCGAACCGCTCGAGTTCGTCGCGCGATGCCAGCAGCGTGGTCGCCACGTTGTGCTCCCGCGCCCTGATGCGCAACACCGCCGACAGCAGGTCCGCAACCGCCTGGGCGCCCGACGGGATACGGTCCTTGCGCGGCAGCTGGGGCAGTTCGTCCTCAGGGACCGCCTGACCCGCGCGGATGGCCGCGATGACGGCAGCGCCGCTGCGTGACGCCACCTTGTCGTTCACACCCCGGATCCCGGAGAGCTCCGCGACGGAGCCCGGCGTACGCCTCGCGATCTCCACGAGGCTCTCATCGGAGATCAGCCACCGCTTGGGCGTGTTCCTGCGCTGCGCCTCCGCCTCTCGCCAAGCAGCGAGTTCGCGCAACACCGCGAGGCTCCTGCGGTCGAGCGATGAGGCGCGCTTCACCCGGTGATACTGCTCGCGGGGGTCGACCTCATAGGTCTGCGGGTCCGCAAGGCGCTCGAAGTCCTCGGCGAGCCAGGCGAGCCTGCCTTCGCGCTCGAGTCGCTCGTACAGCCGCTCGTAGACTTGCGGCAGGTAGCGCACGTCGGCCTCGGCATACTCGACCTGCTCCGGCGTGAGCGGACGCGCCGCCCAGTCGGTGAACGTATCCGACTTGTCCACATGCACGCCGAGGAGGTCCTTGACCAACTGCGCGTACCCCACCTGGACTGAAAAGCCCGCCAGAGTCGCCGCGATCTGCGTGTCGAACACCGGGGCGACAGTGGAGCCGGTGGCCCGCAGCAGTATCTCTACGTCCTGCGAGCCGGCATGCACTACCTTCACGACGCGTGGAGCCGTCAGCAGCCGCGCGAGGGGTTCCAGCTTGCCCTCCAGCGCCACGGCGTCCACCACGAAGCTCTCCTCGGCCGTACCGAGCTGCACCAGGCACAACCGGGCATAGTACGTGCGCTCGCGCATGAACTCCGTGTCAACCGCCACGACAGGCGCCGCCATGAGGGTCTCGATCGTGTCGACAAGTGATTCAGTGTCCCGGATGTACAATGAGTCTCCGAAGGTCTCGGGTATCGTTCCGAGCAGGTCTCGGGTGTGTCGTTCGAGTGTAGCCCAAGGGTGAAGCTCAGACGAGGAGTCAGCCGGTGAACGTGCTCATGGTCACCAATCTGCGCTCGGGGTTCGGAGACCCCGGCCTTTATGATTTCGTGCGTGAGCTGGGGTCCCATCACGTGGATGTCACGCTGCGCTTCCTGAACGAGGAAGCGGACCTCGCGCACCTCCTGCGCGATGTGAAGGACTACGCTCGCGTGGTGGCGGCCGGGGGCGACGGCACGGTCTCGGCCATCGCATACGCGCTCCGCGACACAGGCATCCCGCTTCTCGCATATCCCGCCGGTACCGCCAATCTGATCGCACGCAACCTCCGCCTCCCCCTTGACCCCGTTGACCTGGCGGTCGCCCTCATCGCGGGCCGCACGATCACGATCGACCTCGGCGAGCTGCACCTCCCCGGGTCCGGCGCCCGCAAGGAGGTGACAGCCGGTTTCGCCATCTCGGCGGGAGTGGGCTTCGACGCGGCCATCATGGAGGCCGCCGCAGGACTCAAGCCCACCCTGGGTGAGGGCGCATACGTGCTCGGAGCGCTGCAGAACCTCAACCCGAAGGTGTCGCAATTCACGCTCGAGCTCGATGAGGGCCCCGTGCGCACCGAGGGCATCGCCGTGATGATCATGAACCTTGCGCGGATACAGTTCGACATCGAGGTGACTCACGGCAGCGACGCACAAGACGGCCTCTTCGAGGTGGTCGTCGTGAAGACGTCCCATCCCGCCGGACTGCTCCCGGCGATCTGGGCTGCGCTCCTCGACCGCCTCCAGTCGCATCCCGAGCGGCCGGGGCTTGAGATACACACTACCTCGCAGGTCACAGTGCTTGCCGATCCGCCGCTCCCCGTGCAGTACGACGGCGAGGTCACACCGGCAGCGACGCCGATGACCGCTCGCGTCCTGCGCCGGGCCGCCACCTTCATCGTTGCCGATGATGACGCTCTTCCGTCGGATGACTTCGGAGCGGCGCGCCGGGACGGCTGATCACTCGCGTGTGAGCACGAGCGTGCCGAGCCGCACCTGCGGGAACAGGTCGAGTATGTCTTCGTTGTACAGCCGGATGCAGCCGTGCGAAGCCTTCGTGCCGATGACCCACGGTTCGTTCGTGCCGTGTATCCCGTACGCCGTGTACACCCAGGTGGAACCTGCCTGAGCGTAGAGGCGCATCTTCCGCGGCCCGTACATCCCGTTCGGGTCGGTGTAGTACTTGGAGTTGATCTTCCACAGCCGCGTAGGAGTCTCCATGCCCGGACGGCCGATCGCAATCGGGTAGCTCTCGACGAGCACATCGTTCTGTACCAGGTAGATCCGGAAGTCCGACTTGTCGATCACGATTGACGTCGCCGCCGGATACGCGAGTCGACGGTACTTCCCGCTCGTCTCGGTCACCTTGCCGTCAGGGTTGGTGGCGACGACCCGCAGCGAGATACCGTCGGCAGGCACCGCGACGAGCCCGAAGTCCACCACCGTATACGAAGTCGCTGGCCTCGTGGCGATCAACGTGCTGCCGACGTACAGCTTCACCTCGCTGGTGTTCACGCCGGTGCGGACTCGCACGTTCGCCTTCTTGGCCACATACGAGCTGTCTGAAGGGGCCACGAGCAAGGGTGCGGATGGCGCACCACCCAGCTCCCGCTCCTGTGACGTGGAGACCGCGTTCGGGCCTCCGAAGATCACTGCCGAGGAGACCGTGCCCTGCATCCCGGCGAGGTAGTACGCCGTGGCCGGGGCAAGGACCGCCTTCTCCGAGTACAGCAGCGGCCCACCCATCTTCGCCGCGTAGGTCGACCCGGTCAGCGCATCCGGGATCGCCGCGGCCACACCTACCATCTCGCCGGTCAGCCACCCCTCGGTGCGGGCTCCGCGGGCGATCGCGACGCTTGTGGCGTAGCGGTCGGAGCCTCCCCAGCGCGACGTGGCGCCCACGCGTGAGTACACGGTGTTCGAGACAGCTGTCGTGCCACCGGCGACAATGACATCCCCGACAGGAAGCGATCTCAACGCAGAGGCCGTTGACAGGGGGACCTCACCCGGCTGCACCAACAGAACGGGTACACCTGTGCGCGCAGAGACCGCGGACAGCGCGAGCGCGTCCACGAAGCCGAAGCGATCCGTGCCGTTCGCGATGAACGCACGCGCCGGGACCGTCCGTGACGTCTCGCTGGCCACCTGTGCGGAGCGTGCCGCCACGCGGGCGGCGGTGGTGTACCGATCCCCCACCGTCCACGGCTGTTCGACGGTACCCGAGGTGATGAGCGACCGCAGCTCACTCACCACCGCGCCGCTTACCGCCCCAGGGCCGCCCACGATCGTCACATCCACACCACCGTTGGCCGAGTGGATGGCGGCAAGAGCGCTCTTGACCGATGAAGGCACGCGATCGCTCTCCACGAGCATCAGCGGCGCGTCGTACGCCCAGCATAGTGAACCCGCCGCGAGAGGATCGGCGTACGAGCGGGGCTCTCCCGAGGCGATGATCACGCGATCGATCCCCGCCCAGCCGGGCCATCCGGCCCTGGCCACAGCGACCGCCGTGGCGTACCGGTCGGCACCCTCGACCCTGTCGACTGCGAGCGACACCTGATGGGTGCCTGCAGGCCATGTTGCGGCACTCGCGGACGCAGCAACGCCGAGCGTCAGGAGCGCGGTGACCAGGAAGAGTGCGGGTCTCATGTGTGTGATCCGGAACATCGAGTCTCCCTCGGAACGGAGGCTTTCATCAGTCCTGCTTTGGGACATCATATCGGCATCGCGCACAGTCTGCTGGAGGAACGACAGAAAAGACCCGCCCCGGCAGCGTCGCCGGAGCGGGTCTCGTGTTCCATGGTGGGCGCTAGAGGATTTGAACCTCTGACCCCTTCCGCGTCAAGGAAGTGCTCTCCCCCTGAGCTAAGCGCCCATGGTAGCTGCGAACAGCGACGCCTATTGTAGCAGTCGGCGAGCGATGCGCTAGC
>DSAI01000190.1 GCA_011372845.1 Actinomycetota bacterium | reverse complement strand
CCTGGGCGGGCATCAGCGCCTCACGTTCCTGTCGGTCCTCCGCGCGGGGGGCGCAGCGGACGGCGAAGTGGTCGTACGCCGGCCGCAGGTGGGACGGCGTGAGGAATCGTTCGCCGCAGGTCTGCGCGCGCTGCTCGACACGGGCTACCGCGTGATCGCCTGCGTGCGGGACCGGCAGGGCCGGGAGCGTCTGTCGGCCGCGCTCGTGGGCGCGGGGATGTCCGTCGTCGAACTCGGCGAGTCGGCGGAGGAGGCGCCGCACGGCGTCGTCTCCCTTGCGGTGGCGGATGTGCCGTCGGGGTACGTGCTGCCCGCGGCACGGCTGGCGGTCGTCTCGATCGACGATGTGTTCCCGCGCGCAGCCGAGCGCAAGCGGCAGGCGGCCGATCCCACCAAGCTCACGTTCGCGTTCGGTCCCGGCGACTACGTGGTGCATGAAGTGCACGGTATCGCCCTCTTCAAGGACATCGTGCGTCAGTCGGCGCTTGGCTCCGAGCGCGAATACCTGCTCCTCGAGTACGCCAAGGGCGACAAGCTGTACGTGCCGGTGGAGCAACTCGATCGCGTCACGCGCTACGTGGGCCCCGAGGGCTCGGCCCCGCGGGTCACGCGGCTGAACACCGCCGATTGGTCCAAGGCCACGGGCAAGGCCCGCAAGCAGGCGCGGAAGCTGGCATTCGACCTGGTGGACATCTACACGAGGCGCGCGGCGGTGACCGGCTTCGAGTACGGGGCGGACACACCCTGGCAGCGTGAGATGGAGGCGGCGTTCCCGTTCGAAGAGACCCCTGACCAGCGCGCCGCCATCGCCGATGTCAAGGCGGACATGGAGAGCGACCGGCCGATGGACCGCCTGGTCTGCGGTGACGTGGGCTACGGCAAGACCGAGGTCGCCATCCGTGCGGCGTTCAAGGCGGCGCAGGCGGGCAAGCAGGTGATGGTGCTCTGCCCCACGACCATTCTGGCCCAGCAGCACCACACCACGTTCTCCGAGCGCTTCGAACCGTATCCGGTGCAGGTGGAGGTCCTCTCCCGGTTCCGCACCAAGACCCAGCAGGCCGCTGCGCTCGAAGGGTTCGCCTCGGGCACCGTTGACATCCTCATCGGCACCCACCGGCTGCTGAGCAAGGACGTCGTGCCCAAGGACCTCGGCCTGGTGATCGTGGATGAGGAGCAGCGCTTCGGCGTGGAGCACAAGGAGCATCTGAAGAACCTGCGCGAGCAGGTGGACGTGCTCACGCTCACGGCAACGCCCATCCCGCGCACGCTGCAGATGTCGCTCTCGGGTGTACGCGACTTCTCCGTGATCGACACGCCTCCGGCCGACCGGTTCCCGGTGAAGGTCCACGTGGGCGAGTACGATGACGAGGTCGTGTCCTCGGCCATCCGCACCGAGCTCCAGCGCGGCGGCCAGGTCTACTACATCTCCAACCGCGTGCGCGGGATCGAGCGCGTGGTGGAGCGCGTGCAGGCGGCTGTGCCGGAGGCCCGGGTGGGTGTGGGGCACGGTCAGATGTCCGAGCACCAGCTCGAGCGTGTGATGGAGAGCTTCTCCGCCGGGAAGATCGACGTGCTGGTGGCCACCACGATCGTGGAGTCGGGCATCGACAACCCGCACACGAACACGCTGATCATCGACGACAGCCATCGCCTCGGCCTGGCGCAGCTCTACCAGCTCAAGGGCCGCGTTGGCCGCTCGCACGTGCGCGCATACGCGTACTTCCTCTTCCCGCGCTCGCAGATGCTCACCGACCAGGCGTACGAGCGCCTCACCGCGATCCAGGAGCACAGCGAGCTGGGGAGCGGCATCAAGGTGGCGATGCGCGACCTGGAGATCCGCGGCGCCGGCAGCCTGCTGGGCGCTGAGCAGAGCGGCAGCGTGAACGCGGTGGGCTTCGACCTGTACGCGCAGATGCTGCGGGAGGCGGTCTCCGAGGTCCGCGGGGAGCCGTTGCCGGCCCACCCCGAGGTGCGGGTGGACCTGCCGGTGGCGGCGTTCCTCCCGGAGGAGTACGTGCCCGAGACCGACGAGCGGGTGCTGCTGTACCGGCGCATCGCGGCCGCGACCACGCCCGAGGCGGTGGAGTCGCTCGGCGCCGAGATCGAGGAGCGGTACGGGCCGCTCGCCGGACCTGCGCGCGAGTTGCTCGCCATCGCACGCATCAAGGCGACCGCAGCCGAGCTCGGCATCACCAATGTGTCGCTTGCCCGGCACAGGGTCACGCTCACGCCCGTCTCGCTCTCCGACGAGGAGCGCGGAGTGCTCGCCGCGGCCGGTGCGGTGTACGTTGCGCGCTCCCGTTCTGTTCATTTTGTGGAGATGTCGGGAGAACCGCCCGCGGCGGCGGCTCTGCGCGCTTTGGGTGCTATACTCTCCGCAGTCCACGGCCCAGACAGCGGCCATCGCGAACCCTAGGGAAAGGCATCATCGTGCGAATCATCCGCGGCATCGCCGCTCTACTGCTCGCCACCGTGCTGATCGGCGCGATGGCCGGCTGCTCGTCGACCGACGCTGTTGCACGCGTCAACGGCGAGGAGATCTCCCGCGCCGAGTTCGACACCATCTACGAGCAGATCCTCGCCCAGTCGGGAGGACAGCTCGACGATGAGACCGCGCTTGCGTATAAGAAGCAACTGCTGGAGATGATGATCGACTCGGCTCTGATCACGCAGGAGGCCGAGAAGCTCGGGGCCGACCTGAGCGAGGCGGCCGTGACCGAGCGTCTGTTGCAGCTGATGGGCGGGGCCGACGAGGCCACCATCGAGGAGCAGATCACCGCTGCCGGCCTCACCGTGGCTGACGTGCGCAAGAGCGTCCGCGACCAGCTGGCGAGCGAGTTCATCCAGGAGAAGGCCGTCTCGGAGACCAGCGTCACGACCGTTCCGCAGACCTACTCGCAGCTCTCGCACATCCTCGTCTCGGAGGAGGCGCTGGCGAACGAACTCTACGAGCGCGCCACCGGCGGCGAGGACTTCGCGACGCTCGCGTCCGAGAACTCCTCGGACACCGCAAGCGCGATCGACGGCGGAAACCTTGGATGGGCGCCCACCAGCGACTATGTGGCGGAGTTCGCCGCCGCCGCCGACTCGCTCGAGGTGGGAGCGGTCAGCGAGCCGGTGGAGTCGCAGTTCGGGTGGCACATCATCCTGAAGGTGGCCGAGGCCGCCGAGGGTACGGCTATCGAGGACGCGCCGGCCGACCTGCAGGCCATGCTTGCGGCGAGCGGCTCGGAGATCGCGCTGCAGCAGTACGTGGTCCAGCTGCGTGCTGACGCCGAGATCGAGTACCTCGACGAGAGTCTCGCGCCGAGCGAGTAGCGGTCGTCCGAGAGGGGGCGGTCTTGGGAACGATAGCCATCATCGGGCTCGAGCCCGACGCCGAAGGCATGCCCGACGTGCGGGCGGTCGCGCGGTTGCGTGACGCCGGCACGGTGGTCGTCCCGTCCGCGACCGGAGCTCCCGCAGCGGCCCTCGAGTCGCTCGGGATCCCCGCGGTGACCCTCGCCGAACTCGGCCTCACAGAACGCGCCTCGACCACCGACGTGGTCGAGGTGCTGCTGCGTTGCGCCGCAACGGGAGACGTGGCCTTCGTGGCAGGCGGCTATCCGCTCGTGCGGGAGGGCCTGATCTCGGCGGTGCTCGCGCGCGGACGCGGCAACGTGGATGTCTTTCCCGTTGCCTCGCCGCTCCAGGTGCTCGTGCTCGCGCTCGACGTGGACATGACGGCCGACCTTGAGATCGTCGACGTGGACGCGGTGCCGGGCCTCGACCTGCGGCGCGACACGCACTTGATCATCACCGGCGTGGACAACGCGCTCGAAGCGCGCGCGGCGGGGTCGTACCTGCGGGGCTTCTACGCCGCCGAACATACGGTGGTGGTGGCAAGCGGACTCCAGGGCGGTGGATTCGAGCTCACCAGGACCACGCTCGAGGAGATCGCATCCATCGCCACGGTACCGAGGGGCAGTGCGCTGTACATCTCCCCGAGCCGCATAGAGGCTCCGGGAGGCTTCCAGGAGCTTGTGCGCATCATCGCGGTGCTGAGGGGCCCCGACGGATGCCCGTGGGACCGGGAACAGACACACGCATCGCTGGCGCCGCACATGATCGAGGAGGCCTACGAGGCGGTGGCGGCCATCGAGGCGGCGGACCCCGACTCGCTGGCGGACGAGCTCGGCGACGTATTGCTCCAGGTGGTGCTCAACGCGCAGATCGGTGCCGATGACGGCACCTTCACCATCGACGACGTGGTCGCTTCGATCATCACGAAGATCCGGAGACGCCACCCGCACGTGTTCGGCGAGGTGAGCGTGGAGAGCGCCGAGGAGGTGACGCGCAACTGGGACGCGATCAAGCGCGGGGAGAAGCCCGCGCGTGGCGTTCTCGGCGAAGTGCCCGCGGCGTTCCCGTCCCTCATGCGCGCGCAGAAGATCTCCCGGCGAGCCGCCGCGGCGGGGTTCGAGTGGGAGGACATCGATGGCGTGTGGGCCAAGGTGCACGAGGAGATTGACGAGCTGAAGGCCACGCACGCCGGTTCGCCGGAGGCCGAGGAGGAACTCGGCGACCTGCTCTTCACGGTCGTGAACGTCGCCCGGAAGATGGGCATCGACGCGGAGACTGCGCTCCGGCGCACGTGCGAGAAGTTCACGGCGCGGTTCGAGGAGATGGAGCGCGTGTCCTCGGAGGAGGGACGTCCGCTCGACGGGCTCACCGCCGACGAGTGGGACGGACTGTGGGAGGACGCGAAGCGCGTCGAGCGCACTGGGGAAGGTTCTGTTCAGTAGCGGTGTGACCGCTGTGCCGGGCGATGGGCGCCGTACGGTCGGGCCCGGGCAGCGCGGCCGAACGAGACGGAGGAGCGGTAATGAGCTTCATCACGGACATCATGGCACGCGAAGTCCTCGACTCTCGGGGCAACCCGACCGTCGAGGTCGAGGTGGTCCTCGACGATGGCAGTTGGGGCAGGGCTGCGGTGCCGAGCGGCGCCTCCACAGGCGCGTTCGAAGCCGTCGAGCTCCGCGACGGGGATTCGGCCCGCTATCTGGGCAAGGGCGTGCTGACCGCCGTGACGAACGTGAACGAGGTCATCGCTCCGGCGCTGCTTGGCGTGGAGGCCACCGATCAGCGTGCGGCGGACGCCGCGCTGCTCGATCTCGACGGCACGCCCAACAAGGGCTCTCTGGGCGCCAACGCGATCCTCGGTGTCTCGCTCGCGGTGGCCAAGGCCGCCGCTCAGAGCTGCGAGCTCACGCTCTACTCGTACATCGGCGGATGCAACGCCTCGGCCATCCCGGTGCCGATGATGAACATCCTGAACGGCGGCGCGCACGCCGACAACAACGTCGACCTGCAGGAGTTCATGGTCATGCCCGTGGGCGCGGGCAGTTTCGCTGAGGGTCTGCGCATGTGCGCCGAGATCTATCACACGCTGAAGAAGGTGCTGCACGACCACGGGCTCTCCACCGGGGTGGGGGACGAGGGCGGTTTCGCGCCGAACCTGGGTAGCAACGAGGAGGCGCTGCAGGTGATCTCGGAGGCCGTCACGACCGCCGGCTACAGTCTGGGCGAGCAGGTCATGTTCGCCCTCGATCCGGCTTCCACCGAGTTCTACGACACCGACCGCGGCGTCTACGTGCTCTCCGGAGAGGGCCGCGAGCTCACCAGCGCCGAGATGGTGGAGTTCTACGCGGGTCTCGTGGAGCGCTACCCGATCGTCTCTCTTGAGGACGGTATGGCCGAGGACGACTGGGACGGCTGGAAGCTCCTGACCGACCGCCTGGGCGATCGCGTGCAGATCGTGGGCGATGACCTGTTCGTCACCAACACAGAGCGGCTGGCGCGTGGCATCCAGATGGGAGCCGCAAACTCCATCCTGATCAAACTCAACCAGATCGGCACGCTGACCGAGACGCTGGACACCATCCAGATGGCGCATCGCGCCGGGTACACCACGGTGATCTCGCACCGCTCGGGCGAGACGGAGGACACGACGATCGCCGACGTGGCCGTAGCGGTCAACGCGGGGCAGATCAAGACTGGCGCGCCTGCCCGGAGCGACCGCGTGGCCAAGTACAACCAGTTGCTGCGCATAGAGGAGGAGCTTGGTTGCTCGGCCACGTATCCCGGGCTGGGCGCGTTCACGAACATAGACCGCTAGCACGACGCTGCGCCGTCCTCCGGGGTCCGGACGCTGGCGCAGCGTGGGCAGGCAGGTGCCATGCGCCGGACGAAGATCATAGCCACGCTGGGGCCATCGTCGGACGACCCCGGGGTGCTGCGCGGGCTCGTGGAGGCCGGCCTCGACGTGGCGCGTCTCAACACGGCCCACGCCACCTGTGATGTGCTGGAGCGTCAGCTCCGGGGCGTCCGGGAGGCTGCCGAGATATACGGCTGCCACGTTGGGGTCATGCTCGACCTCGGCGGCGCCAAGCTGCGCCTGGGCGAGGTCGCGGCAGGGACGTTGCTGGTGGAGGGCGAGCCGTTCGTGCTGCGCGCGGCAGCGGGTCCCGGCGACCACACCGGCGCGAGCGTCAGCCATGCAGGGCTCGCGGGGGACGTTGCCGCAGGTGATCGCATACTCATCGACGACGGCCGGATCGAACTGCGCGTGACCGCCACCGCGCCGGGCGCGGTGCAAACCGTGGTGGTGGGCGGCGGTCCTCTCTCGAGCCGCAAGGGAGTGAACGTTCCCGGCGTGAAGCTCAGCGTGGAGGGGATGACGCAACGCGATCTCGACGACCTGGCATGGGCGCTCGACGCCGGTGTGGACCTCGTGGCGCAGTCGTTCGTGCGGTGTGCCGAGGACATCGACCGTTTGCGTGAGGCGATGGGCGGGCGGCCGATCCCGATCGTCGCCAAGATCGAGAAGCACGAAGCGCTCGGCGACCTGGAGCGCATCGTGCGCACGGCGGACATCGTGATGGTCGCGCGCGGCGACCTGGGCGTGGAGACCTCTCCCGAGGCGGTGCCCGTGGCGCAGCGCCGGATAGTGGCCGAGTGCCGCCGCACGGGCACACCGGTGATCGTGGCCACGCAGATGCTCGAGTCCATGACCCTGGCAAGCCGTCCCACACGGGCGGAGGCCTCGGATGTGGCCAACGCCATATTCGAGAGTGTCGATGCGGTGATGCTCTCGGGGGAGACGGCGGTCGGAGAACATCCGGTGCATGTGCTCGCTACCATGGACCGCATCGTGCGGGCGGCCGAGGGTGCGGGCGTGAGCGATCCGGTGCGCCCCGAGCGGCGTTCTCCCGATGTGGCCGCCGCAGTGAGCGGCGCGGTGTGCGACCTTGCGGGAAGCCTCGACCTCGCGGCGATCGTGACCGTGACCCAGTCGGGCGCCACCGCGAGGAAGGTGGCGGCCCATCGCCCCGGCACCCCGGTGGTGGCCGCAACGCCCGATGACGTGATCGCCAGACGCCTCACCCCGGTATGGGGTGTGCGTCCGCTGGTGATCGGCGCCTACGATTCGACCGACGGCATGGTGAGCGCCGCAGTGCAGGCGCTCAGAGACGCAGGAGTGGCGCAGGCGGGCGAGATGGT
>DSAI01000050.1 GCA_011372845.1 Actinomycetota bacterium | reverse complement strand
GCTGATGAAGAACGTCTACTTCACCGCCTTCCCGGGTCGCTACTTCACCGGTGACGGCGCTCGTGTCGACGCCGACGGTTACTACTGGCTCCTGGGCCGTGTTGACGACGTCATCAACGTGTCTGGTCACCGCATGGGCACCGCCGAGATCGAGAGTGCGCTCGTGAGCCACGCGTCGGTGGCCGAGGCCGCGGTCGTCGGCTACCCGCATGAGGTCAAGGGCGAGGGCATCTACGCCTACGTCATCCTCAAGACCGGCGTGGATATCCCCGACGGCATCGAGAAGATCCTCCGTGGTCACGTGCGCGAGGAGATCGGGCCGATCGCAAGCCCGGACTTCATCCACATCGTGCCCGAGCTGCCCAAGACGCGATCCGGCAAGATCATGCGGCGCATCCTCCGCAAGATCGCCGGTGGCGACCGGAACGTGGAAGCCTTTGGCGACATCTCCACGCTTGCGGATCCGTCGATCGTGCAGACGATCATCGATACGGCGCCGCAGGTCGGGTAGGACCCGCCCGTGTCGGCAACCGCAAGGCCCCGCTTTGGCGGGGCCTTGCCGCGTCTTCAGGCCGGTGTGAGGTGCGGACTGTCGCGTCGCTCGAGTCGGGTCCGTGTGGAGCGTATGGCTGGTTCTCATGAGGCTTAGGCATGATAAACTGTCCCACGTCCCATGACGCCCCGTTGCATCGGAGGTACACCCCCGTATGGCTTTCAACGACCTTCTTCTGCGCGCTGCGCGCCGCGAGCCCACTGAGAGCACGCCTGTCTGGATGATGCGGCAGGCCGGACGATATATGGCCGAGTACCGGGAGATCCGTGCGAAGCACGGCTTCCTCGAGATGTGCCGGACGCCCGAGTTGGCCGTCGAAGTGACGATGCAGCCGGTCGACCTCGTGGGCGTGGACGCGGCGATCCTCTTCAGCGATATCCTGGTGGTGTTCCCGGGCATGGGTCTGGACCTGGAGTTCGCCAAGGGCGAAGGCCCGGTCATCCACAACCCCGTCCGGACGGCCTCCGACGTGCACAACCTGCGCATCTCGGATCCGATCGCCGACACCGGCTACGTGATGGAGAGCCTGCGGATCCTCCGCGGCGAGCTCGAGCACAAGGTCCCGCTGATCGGGTTCGGCGGCGCACCGTTCACGCTTGCGAGCTACATGATCGAGGGTCATGGCACGCGCGATTACGAGTACACCAAAGCGCTGATGTGGGGCGAGCCGGCGCTCTGGGCCGAGTTGATGGAGAAGATCACCGAGACTGTCATCGCGTACCTCTCGGCGCAGATCGATGCCGGCGCACAGGTCATCCAGGTGTTCGACAGCTGGGTCGGCTATGTGGCGCCGCGTGACTACGAGCGCTACGTCCTGCCGTACACCACACGTGTGATCGAGGCCCTCACGGAGCATGGCCGCAAGGTCGTGCCCGAGGGCGTGCCGATCATCCACTTCCCCAATGGCGCCACCTCGATGCTCGATCTGGCCCAGAAGGTGGGCGGCGACGTCATCGGCGTGGACTGGCGCCTCGACATGAAGCGCGTGGTCGAGCAGGTGGACGAGCGTTTCGCTATCCAGGGCAACATCGATCCCGTCGCCCTCTTCGCGCCCGATGACGAGCTTGAGCGCATGGTCGTGGAGATCCTCGAGGCGGTGGGCACGCGTCCGGGACACATCTTCAATCTCGGCCACGGCATTCACAAGACGAGCGACCCGGAGAAGGCCCGCACGATGATCCGCTTCGTGCACGAGCACTCGGCCCGCATCCGCGGCGGGAAGTAGTCGTCGGCGTGCCGGTCCGAACAGGCGTGCTGCTCACGGCGTTCGGTGGCCCCGACTCGCTCGAGTCTGTGGGTCCGTTCATGTCCCGCTTCATGGGGCGTGAGCCGTCGCCGCAGATCGTGGCGTCCGCCCAGGAGAAGTACCGCGCCATAGGCGGGTACTCGCCGCTACCCGGGGTCGCGGGCGGCATCGCCGTGTCGCTCGAGGCTCATCTGCGGGATCGCGGCCACGATGTCGTGGCGGCCGCGGGTATGCGGTACTGGGAGCCGTCGATCGATTCGGCGCTCGAGGACCTGCAAGCGCGCGGCGCGGAGCGTGTCGCGATGGTCTCTCTCTCGGCGTTCGAGTCGCAGGTCACGTGTGAGGCGTTCCGCACGTGCGCGCTCGAGGCCTCACAGGGTCTCGAGATCGAGGACGTGTGCGAGGCGCCGATGCTTCACAAGGCGCCGCAGTATCGGGCGTTCTTCGCGGAGGAGTGCGTCAGGGCGCTGGATCCGATTGAGGCGGAGCGACCGCTCGTGATGATGACCGCTCACAGTCTCCCGGTGGCGGACCTGGTTCCCGACGATCCGTACCTCGGCGGTCTCCGGGAGGTCGCCGCGGCGGTCGCGGCGAGCGCCGGGCTGGCCGAGGGGACCGACTTCGTCGACGATGAGAGGTTGCCGGGCGTGAGTGCGTTCGGGTCGCTCGAGGGGCCGGTGGCGTGGCTGCAGGGCTACCAGTCCAAGGGTGCGCGGCCCGGTGCGTGGCTCGGTCCCGATCTTGCGGGTGTCATGGCGATCGCGGCGGTGAACGGCTACGATGCCGTGGTGGTCGTGCCGATCGGTTTCGCCATCGACCACATGGAGACGCTGTGGGACCTGGACATCGAGGCCATGGCGCAGGCTGAGGAACTCGGCCTACGCTTCACGAGGACGCCCGTTCCCAACGACGATCATCGCTTCATAGAGGCGCTTTCCTGGGCGGTGGAGCCGCTGCTCTCCGTAGGCAACGATTCCGACTGACACGAGAAGACGGTAGTGCGGCGGCCGGCACCGCCCGTGAAGGACGAAGGAGCCGTGCAGCATGCATATCATCATCATCGGTGGCGGGATCGCGGGCCTTGGCGCCGCGTACAAGATCAGGCGGGCGGCCGAAGCCGGGCACGAGGTGACGTTCACCCTCGTCGAGCGTGACGATCGGATCGGCGGCAAGATCTTCACCGACATCGCAAAGGACCCCGACGGGGGCCGCTACATAGCCGATGGCGGGTCCGACTCATTCCTGACCGACAAGACCGCCGTGCATCGCGTGGCGAAGCTCCTCGGCGTGTTCGATCACGAGGTAGGGACGGTCGAGGAGACCAAGAAGACCTTCATCGTGAAGGACGGCAGGCTCGTGGAGATGCCCGATGGCATGATGATGTTCGCTCCCACCAAGCTCATCCCGCTCGCCACCACGTCGCTCTACTCGTGGCCCGCCAAGTTCCGCATGGCGCTCGACTGGCTCCTGCCCCGCAAGGTCCGCTGGGCGGATGGCGAGACCGCCGCGGATCACGATGAGACGCTCGAGAGCTTCGTGGTCCGGCGTCTCGGCAGGGAGGCGCTCGACCGGCTTGCCGAGCCGCTCGCGGCGGGTGTGAACGGCGATGAGCCGTCGGAGATGTCGGTGGCGGCGAGATACCCGATGCTGCTCGACATGGAGCAGAAGCACGGCTCGCTGATCCGGGGCTTCCTCGCCCAGCGCAAGAAGGTTGAGGAGATGCGCAAGAAGTATCCGCCGAAGCCCGGGCAGAGGCGCCGCACCATGTTCTCCTCGTTCCACGACGGGCTGCAGTTCATCTGCGACAGAATGGCGGACGCCGCGGGCCGCGAACATATCCGCACCGGGGTAGGCGCCACCGCCATCGCCCAGGATGGCGACGGCTGGTCCGTGACGCTGAGCTCCGGTGAGACGCTCCGGGGTGACGCGGTGATCGTGGCCACCGAGGTCTGGGCCGCGGCGGGACTCACCCAGCCCGTGGATGGCTTCCTGGCGGACCTTCTCGAGACCATCCCGTGCTCTTCATCGGCCACCGCGATCCTCGCCTTCGACAGGTCGGACTGTCCGTTCGATCTCAACTGGCACGGCATCCTCTCGCCGATGGTGGAGCGGCGACCCCTCACCGGTGTGAGCCTCATGAGCTCGAAGTGGCCGGATCGCGCGCCGGAGGACAGGGTGCTCTTCCGGGGCTTCCTCGGAGGACCGCGTGATGAGGCGGTGCTCGAGGCGAGCGATGAGGATCTGCTCGAGCTCGCGCGCACGCAGATGGTGGCACTCCTCGGCATCAAGGCGGATGCCCGGCCGCGCTACGCCAAGCTGTTCCGGTGGGAGAAGGGCATGCCGCAGTACACGCTCGATCACCTCAAGCGTGTGGACGAGATCGAGCGGCTGGAGTCTGGAGTGCGTGGGTTCGCGCTTGCCGGAAACGCGTACAGGGGCGTAGGCGTGCCCAACGCGCTCGAGAGCGGTGAGCGCGCCGTTTCCAAGGTGCTCGGCGAGACGGGCATCGTACTCGAGGAGGACGCGGTCGAGGAGAAGCGGGTCTACTAGCACACGAAGCACACCCGTGCGCTCCTCGGGGTGCGCATGTGACGAAAGGCGGGTCTCTTGAAGAGGATCATCATCATCGGCGGTGGAGCGGCAGGACTCGGCGCCGCCTACAAGGTGCGACGGGCTGCCGAAGCGGGACTCGATGTCGGCTGCGTCGTGATCGAGAAGGAAGAACGCGTCGGCGGCAAGATCGTCACCGACATCCTTGAGGACTCCGAGGGCGGGCAGTACGTCGTTGACGGCGGGAGCGACGCTTTCGTGTCGACCAAGCCGGCGGTGGGACGGATCGCGCGGATGCTCGGCATCGCCGAGGAGATGGTGCCCGCCCGCGAGGAGAACAAGAAGACGCTCATCGTGAAGGGCCGCCGGCTCATCGAGCTGCCGGACGGCATCATGATGTTCGCCCCGACGAAGCTCCTGCCGCTGGCGACGACGTCGCTGTACTCATGGCCGGGCAAGTTCCGCATGGCTCTCGACTGGTTCCTACCGCGCAAGGAGCGCTGGGCCGAGGGAGAGACCGCCCAGGACCACGACGAGACGCTCGAGGAGTTCGTGGTGCGGCGCATGGGCCGCGAAGCTCTGGACCGTGTGGCCGAGCCGCTCGTGGGCGGCGTGCACGCGTCCGATCCCACCCAGATGTCGTTGGCGGCGACGTTCCCCAACTTCCTCGAGATGGAGCAGGAGTCCGGCTCGGTGATCCGCGGATTCCTCAACGAGCGCAAGAAGCGCGAGGAGATGCGCAAGAAGTACCCGCCCAAGCCCGGCGGCAAGCCGTGGGCGTTCTTCAACACCTTCCATCGCGGCATGCAGGACCTTACCGACGGGATGGCCGACGCCGTGGGCCGCGAGCGCATCAAGACCGGCGTCGCGGCAACCATCATCGAGCGGGCAGGCGACGGGTGGAAGGTCACGTTGGACAGCGGGGAGGTCGTGGAGGGCGACGCGCTGATCGTGGCGACCGAGGCCTGGGCGGCGACCCGGCTCATGCGCGACGTGGATGCAGCGATCTCCGACCTGTTGGCGTCGGTCCCGTGCTCGTCCTCGGCCACCGTCTCGCTCGCGTTCCGCGAAGAGGACTGCCCGTTCGACACCCGGTGGTTCGGCATCCTCTCGCCGATGGTCGAGGACCGTCCGATCCTGGCGGTCACGTTGTCGTCCTCGAAGTGGCCGGATCGCGCACCGTCCGGGAGGGTGCTGCTCCGTGGTTTCATCGGAGGGCCCGGGAACCAGCATCTGCTCGAGGCCACCGACGACGAGTTGGTGGAGACCATCCGCACGCAACTCGTCGAGCTGCTCGGCGTGCGTGCCGATGCGCAGCCGCTGATCGCCAAGGTCTATCGCTGGACCGGAGGCATGCCGCAGTACACGCTTGGCCATCTCGACCGCGTGGACGAGATCGAGCGGCGCAGCGATGCGGTTCCCGGCCTCGCCCTCGCGGGCGGCGCCTTCCGCGGCGTAGGCATCCCCAACTGCATCGAAAGCGGGGAGCGGGCGGTCAGCAAAGTGCTGACGGACCTGGGCCTGGAGTATGACGAACCGAAGGAGACGCGCCGCGGACCGCGCTAGGCGGAGTCCGCGTCCATGATAAGGCCGAGCAGGACCTCGTGGAGCGCAGGGTTGGCCGCCACCACGCAGCTGGAGTCCACGGACCATGGTGACCCCTCGAGGTCGGTCACGCGACCACCCGCCTCGGCGACGATCAGGACGCCAGCCGCCATGTCCCATGGCTTGAGTCCTGTCTCCCAGAAGCCGTCCACACGCCCGATGGCCACGTTGGCGAGGTCGATGGCGGCCGAGCCGTCGCGCCGCACGTCGTGTGACGGGCGCATGACCCGCTCGAAGATCCGGAGCTGCCGGTCGAGCGGCCCTCCTCTGTCGTACGGGAATCCGGTGGCGATGAGCGCCTCGGCCATCCGCGATGCGCCCGTGCAGGTGAGCGGCCTGCCGTCTAGTGAAGCGCCGGCATCAGCGGCGGCAGACGCCATCTCTCCCGTAGGGACGTTGAAGACGGCTCCGGCGACCGGAAGGCCCGAGCGGAGGCACGCCACGCTCACCGAGTAGCACGGGTAGCTGTGGACGAAGGAGGTTGTGCCGTCGAGCGGATCGACGACCCAGATCTCGTCATCGCGGAGGTCCCCCTGGACCACCCCGGCGAGGTCGTAGACCTCGGGTTCCTCCACCACGAAGCGCGCATCCGGCAGGGCATCGGCTATGGACCGTGCCACGGCCACGCCAGAGGCGATGTCGGCCGCTGTGACCACGTCAGCGGCGCTGCTCTTCGTCCGGAGGCCGGTGATGTGGCCTGCATGTGCGGCAAGAGCGGCGCCGCCGGCGCGGGCGGCCTCCTCGGCGATCCGGCGCAGGTCGGGCATGTGGGCTCCTCGGGTATGGGTTCGGGTATCCTCAAGTGTAATGGTTGGCAGCGCGCATGCGCGGGTCTGTCGGGAGGAGGCGCCATGGTGGAGCGTGGGTTCGCCGAGCCGTCGCTGGATGAGGATACGATCCGCGACATGGAGGCGCGTGCTCGCAAGCTGAGGGGCGCGATCCTCACGATGACCTCGCTTGCCGGATCCGGTCACCCCGGCGGGTCGATGTCCTCGCTCGAGATCTACCTCACACTCGCGCACTTCGCCGCGATAGACCCCACGCATCCCCGGGCCGACGGACGCGACCGCATCGTCATCAGCCACGGGCATACGTCGCCCGGCGTCTACTGCGCCCTGGCCGACGCGGGGTTCTTCGACCTGGAGGACGCCGTTTCGCACTTCCGTCAGGCCGGCAGCGTCTTCGAGGGGCACGTGGAGCGCTCCGTTCCGGGTGTTGAGTGGGGCACGGGCAACCTGGGACAGGGGCTCTCGGCCGGCGTGGGACTCGCGCTCGCTTCGCGGATCGCGGGCCATGCGAGCCGGACCTTCGTGGTGATGAGCGATGGCGAACAACACAAAGGGCAGGTGGCCGAGGCCCGTCGCCTGGCGGTCAAGGAGGGCCTCGTCGACCTGACGGTGCTGGTCGACTGCAACGGCATACAGATCTCCGGCCACACGGAGGACGTCATGCCGGTCAACATCGGCGATGGTTTCGCCGCCGACGGCTGGCGTGTCATCGAGATCGACGGTCACGATCTTGGCGCGGTGTACGAGGCGATCGCCGAGGCGGTGGCTGATCGGGAGCGGCCGGTGGCCATCGTCGCACGGACGGTCATCGGCAAGGGGGTCTCCTTCATGGAAGGGGATC
>DSAI01000148.1 GCA_011372845.1 Actinomycetota bacterium | reverse complement strand
GGCTCGTCGAGGATGAGCACGCGAGCACCCTGGTAGAGCGCCTTGAGAATCTCGACCCTCTGCTGCAGCCCTACCTCAAGATCCATGACCCGGGCGTCAGGGTCGATATGCAAGCCGTAACGTTTCGAGATCTCGGCGACCCGTGCCCGGGCCGTCTTCATATCGATGACCCCGAAACGTCCGGGCTCCCTGCCGAGCACGATGTTCTCGGTGACCGTCAGCGGTTCCACCAACATGAAGTGCTGATGCACCATGCCGATCCCGAGATCGATGGCCTGCCTGGAGGAGCGGATCCTCACCGGCTCCCCGTCGACCAGGATCTCTCCTTCGTCCGCCGACAAGAGGCCGTACACGATGTTCATCAAGGTGGACTTGCCGGCGCCGTTCTCACCGAGCAATGCGACGATCTCGCGTTCCTCGAGCGCGAGCGACACGCTATCGTTGGCGACCACGCCCGGGAAGACCTTCGTGACGTCGCGCAGCTCGAGCACCGGCATCGGCGTTCCTCTCCAACAATCGGACACCTGGTACGCGGGAGGGGCGACCCGCTCTCGCCGGTCGCCCCTCGAGTTTAGCGTATCGGACGACACTGCGCGGGTCTCCCGTCGCAGGTCGGTAACGCCGTCCTAGAGCTCTTCCGGAACGACCACCGCACCACTGATGATGTCGTCCGTGGCCTTCTCCACCGCATCCTTGATCGACTGCGGGACCTTGGACTCGAAATCGTGCCACGGCGCAAGGCCTACGCCGCCCTCCTCCAGACCGAACGTCTGCATCGTCCCGGCCGGGAAGTCTCCGTCGACCGCGGCTTTGATGAGATCGAACACCACGACGTCGATGTTCTTCATCATCGAAGTCAGCATCACATCGCCGGAGTTCGCGATGGTGTTGTACTGGTCAGCGTCGACACCGATGAACAGTGCGCCCTTCTCCTGGCACGCACGCACCGTGCCCTCGCCGCATCCACCAGCGGCGGCGTAGATGACATCCGCGCCCTGCTCGATCAGAGACAGGCCAAGCTCCTTGCCCTTGGCCACGTCGTCCCAGCTGCCAGTGTACAGACCGATGACCTCGATGTCGGGGTTAACCGACTTCGCGCCAGCCTCGAATCCTGCCTGGAACTTCCGGATCAGGGGAACGTCCATGCCGCCGACGAACCCGATGACGTTCGCGTCGTTCAGGCGCTCATCGAAACTGTCCTGCGTCGCAAGACCCGCGACCACACCCGCCAGGTAGCTGCCCTCGTGCTCCTTGAAGCCGACGCCCACCACGTTGTCGGGAACCGGCTCGAAGAAGCCGTCGATGTTGATGAACATCGTATCCGGGTACTGTGGCGCGATCTTCGAAACGGTGTCGGTCAACAGGAACCCTGTGGCCACCAGCGGACTGTAGCCCGCCTGCGCCAACTGCTCGAGGTTCGGCTCGTAGTCGTTGATGGTCGCCGACTCGAGGACCTTCACCTCGACATTGAGCTCGGACTCGGCACGCTCGAAGCCCTGCCATGTCAGATCGTTGAACGACTTGTCGCCCAGGCCTGCCGTGTCGGTGATCATCGCGGTCTTCAGAGCGGGCTCTTCAGCGACCGGCTCCTCCTGCTCGCTCACCGGCTCTTCGGTCTCGGGCTCCTCCTCGGCCGCACAGCCGGGCACGAATGCCACCACGAGCATCAGTGCCAGGAGCAGGGCCAGGATCCTACTCGTCTTCCCGTTCACGCTGCGATCCGCCTCCTTATGCAGAAACTGGGTACGCCAGATTCATTCTACCCCCCCGGCAAGGCGCTCTACCATGCCAGCGGGGCCCATTTCCTGAATCTCCGTGAACGGAACGCACAGAGGTGGGAGGTCATCGTTGGATCACGCGGAGAGCGCGGCCGGAGCCGCTGGATGCAGGGCTCCGAACGGGAATGGAATGCGTGCGGAGTAGCGCTAGCGGAGCCGGGCGCGTGGGTGGGTCGTGAGGTACTCCTCACGCACATGCGTGCGGTCGACGTGCGTGTACACCTGCGTGGTGCTGATGTCCGCATGACCGAGCATCTCCTGGAGCGCCCGCAGTTCAGCGCCGCCCTGCAGCATGTGGGTGGCGAACGAGTGGCGCAGCGTGTGTGGATGCAGCTGCAACCCTACCCTGGCGCCGTAGTCGCGGACGATGCCGAAGACCGCCTGTCTCGTGAGGCGTCCACCCCGGACATTGAGGAACATAGCCGACGGATCCTGGCGCGTGGCGGCCTTCTTCGCCCGCAGGTACGGGCGCCCGTGACGCAGATACTCCTCGATCGCCGTGACGGCCGCGCTCCCCACCGGCACGAGCCGCTCCTTGCTCCCCTTGCCGAAGACCCGCAAGAACCCGGCCTCGGTGTCGATGTGCCCTAGGTCGAGCCCGGTCAGCTCGCTTACACGAAGACCACACCCGTAGAGCGTCTCCAGCACCGCACGATCGCGGTGCCCTACAGGTCCTTCAGGGAACGGCTGGGACAGCAGGCGCTCGGCATCCTCAACGGAGATCACGTCGGGAAGCCGCTCAGGCACCTTCGGCAACGTGACATCGAGGGTGGAGTGGTTGTCGGTGAGCCCCTCGCGGACGAGGTACGCATGGAAGCTCTTCACCGCGGCGACCTTGCGCTCGACGGTGCTCGCCGCCATCCCCTTCTCCTGGAGCATCGACATGAATGCGATCACGTCGTCCCGCGATGCCTCCAGCGGCTTTGTCGAGCGCCGCTCAAGATGAGCGAAGTATGCGTTCAAGTCGCCTCTGTATGCGCTTATGGTGTGACTCGACGCACCTCGCTCAACCGCGAGGTAGCCGAGGAAGTCGTCGAGCAGCGTCGTATCCATGCGGGAACAATACCATACTTTCGGAGCGAACGGCCGCTGTATGAAGATGAGCGGAAGGTTCCCGTACGGGGGGATCCGGGGGGCCTCTGTCACATCCAGGTGCGTCGTCAGGGGACCCCTACCCGCCGTTCGGACGCACGCCCACGACCCCCGCAGCTGCTGCGGCAAGGAAGAACGCGGGGTCGTCTTCGTACGCCCTGCCCATCGTTCGCACCTCCACGCCGCGCATGTCGGGCATCGTGCGCACATCCACGTCACACCGTTCGTGAAGACGCCACACCGAAGCGTTGCCGAGCGCATCATCCACTGAGGCGGCCATCGCCGGATCGAGCGCAGGCACCGGCACCACTGCAGGCGCCAGCGCCACAGACCCGAGCGCTGTCAGCGACTGGTGGCTCACGGGGACGTGTCGTGGCCGCGGATCGGCGAACGACAGACGGAGCACCGCTATCGGCCTGCCGCCGAGCGCGGCGGTCGCGTTCACCGCCTGCCCCTGCGCGACGCCACTGTGCCCGTACGGCGTGGAGGTCCCCGGGATACCGGGTCCGATCGCGACGATCGCGACGTCAGCAGCCGCCACAGCCCGAGCGGCAAGCAGTCCTGAGTACAGGTTCACGGCTTCCAGTCCACCGCCGAAGGCCTGCCCGCAGGTGACCGTCTCATCCACGAGCCCCGCATCCCGCATTCGCGGTACCAGCCGTGAGAGCGCCATCGGCAACGCAGATTCATCGGTCATCACGTACACGACGCGCGCATAGGGCGACCGCTCCTTCACGGCCGCCGCCACCACCGGGACCTGACTGTGCAGTCCACAGCAGACCACCGGCAGGCCGCCGAGATCGCGCGCCTCGGACATCGTGGCGTGGTGCTCGCTCGCCGGCTCCTCCACACTCAGGACGTCCCGCTGCATCGGCGTGTAGCGCAGTTTCATGATGTGCCCCGGCGACGGATCGTCCAGCACGACCCCCGTGCCGGCGCGCGCGACCACGAAGTGCTCGCCGCCGGTGCCGAGACCCAGGTCCACGGCGGTCGTGTTGCACAAGACCCGCTCGCCGGGCCGGCAGACCCCGGTGAGAGAACCGTACGCCACCGCGGCCGCCCCCGTCGTGTCACCATCGAGACGGACGCGAAGACGCTGCGCGCCGCTCTCCGGCGATCCGGCGCTCTCGACAGTGCCCCAGACGAGCCGCATCAGACTACTCCCCTGCCGTGCGGGCCATCGCCACGAGGAGATCGGCCAGCCGCTCGAGTTCGACGACGGCGAGCGACTCATCGGTAGAGTGCACGTCGGTCATGCCCGACCCGAGAACGAGCGTCGGGGTACCGCGCGACGCGAACACGTTGGCGTCGCTGCCTCCGCCGGTCGCGTAGCAGCGCGGCGTCACGCCGATCGACGCGCATGCCGACTCCACCGCCCGCACCGCGGGAGCGTCATCGGGGACCGAGAACCCCACGTACGCGAGCGTCCATGCAACGTCCACGCCGCCGCCGTGCTCCGCCGCGGCCTCCCGCATCGCCGCGTCCATCGCGTCTCGCACCTTCTCGGCCATCGCGCGATCGAGCGACCGGCACTCGCCGGTGAGGGTGCATTCCGGAGCGACCACGTTGGTGGCGCTCCCGCCGGCGATGGTGCCGACGTTCGCCGTCGTCTGCGGGTCGAGACGCCCGAGGTCCATCCGCTGCACCGCGGACGCCGCCATCCGGATCGCGGAGACCCCTTTCTCCGGCTCGACACCCGCATGCGCGGCGCGTCCGCTGAAGACCGCCTTGAACGTGTGGTGGCTCGGAGCGGCGGTCACGATACCGCCCACCGGACCATCGGCGTCCAGCACGAGACAGAGCCCCGCACTGGCGTCCTCGGAAGAGAGAGCCTTGGCGCCGAGCAGCCCGTCCTCCTCGGACACCGTGAGGAGGACCTTGAGCGCGCGACGCTCCCCGCCCTCCTCGGCCAAACGGCGGGCCGCCTCGATGATCGCGGCCACACCCACCTTGTCGTCGCCGCCCAGCACGGTATCGCCGGCGCTCCGTACGATGCCGTCGGCCACCACAGGTTCGACTCCTTCACACGGCTGGACGCAATCCATGTGCGCCGAGAACGCGAGCATGCCGCCCGGCAACGCACCGGGAAGGGTCGCGATCAGATTGCCGCTGTCCGAGCCGGTGACGGCCATCGTGTCGTCGAACCGCACGTCGAATCCTGCTGCCGTGAGCGCCTCGGCCGCATAGGCGGCCACTGCGGCCTCCCGCCCCGTGGGGCTGGAGATGCGCACCAGATCGAGGAAGGTCTCGAGTACCCGGCTCATCAGCGGTCCTGCCGCGCAGTCTGATGCGCCACTGCCGCGCCGATGAAGTCCCTGAACAGAGGAGCCGGCCGCGTAGGTCTGCTCTTGAACTCCGGATGTCCCTGCATGCCCAAGAACCAGGGATGGTCCGGCAACTCCACCATCTCGACGAGCCGCTCGTCAGGCGACAGGCCCGAGATCACCAATCCGGCGTCGGCCAGCTGCTGGCGGTAGGCGTTGTTCACCTCGAAGCGGTGCCGATGGCGCTCGTAGACCACGGTCTCGCCGTATGCGTCGTATCCCCTGGTCTCCGGGAGCACCTTGCACGGGTACGCACCCAGCCGCATCGTGCCTCCCATATCGTGCACCTCGTGCTGTTCACACATCAGATCGATCACAGGATGTGGCGTCACCGGATCGAACTCTGCCGAGTTGGCGTCTTCAAGTCCGGCCACATGGCGGGCGAACTCCACGACAGCGACCTGCATCCCGAGGCAGACACCCAGGTAAGGCACGCCCTGCTCGCGAGCCCATCGCGCGGCCCTGACCTTGCCCTCGATGCCGCGCACCCCGAAACCGCCGGGCACGAGGATGCCGTCGAAGTCGGCAAGTCGGCCTTCGACCTCGTCGGGAGAGAGGCTCTCGGCATCCAGCCAGTGGATGTTCACCTTGCGATCGTGGAAGACCCCTGCGTGGTCGAGCGCCTCGTTGACCGACAGGTACGCGTCGGGAAGCGCGACGTACTTGCCCACCAGCGCGATGTCCACCGTGTGTTTCAGCGAGCGACGGTGCTCCACGAACCCGCGCCACTCGCCGACGTCGAGCTCCCCGCAGTCGAGATCGAGCCGGTCGATGACCATCGCGTCGAGCCCTTGCTCGTGCACGGTAAGGGGCACCTCGTAGATCGACGGCGCATCCTCGCACGAGATGACGGCCTTGGTGTCGACGTCGCAGAAGAGCGCGATCTTGCGGCGGATGCCCGCGTCGATCGGTCGGTCCGACCGGCAGACGATGAAGTCAGGCTGGATACCGATGCTGCGGAGCTCCTTCACCGAGTGCTGGGTGGGCTTGGTCTTGAGCTCGCCCGATGCGGCGATGTACGGCACGAGGCTCACGTGTATGTAGCACACGTTGTCGCGCCCCACGTCCTTGCGCAACTGACGGATCGCCTCGAGGAACGGCAGCGACTCGATGTCACCCACGGTGCCGCCGACCTCGGTGATCACCACGTCGGCCTGCGTCTGCTCGGCGAGCCTGATGACCCTGCCCTTGATCTCGTTGGTGATGTGCGGGATGACCTGCACGGTACCGCCGAGGAAATCGCCCTTGCGCTCCTTGGTGAGGACCGCCTGGTAGATCGAACCGGCGGTGACGCTGCAGTCGCGCGTGAGGGATTCATCGATGAAGCGCTCGTAGTGGCCCAGATCGAGGTCGGTCTCACCGCCATCGTCGGTCACGAAGACCTCGCCGTGCTGGAAGGGACTCATCGTCCCCGGGTCCACGTTCAGATAGGGGTCGAGCTTCTGGATGGTGACCTTGAGACCACGCCCCTTGAGCAGCCGTCCGAGCGATGCGGCGGTGATCCCTTTGCCGAGTCCGGAAACGACACCGCCTGTCACGAAGATGTGCTTTGTCATGCTCGCTGCCCCAGTCCTCTCGCTCGTCGTCCGTATCGCATCGTACCGCACCCTCACCGTGCCCCGTCAGCCGGACCTTCACAGCGTCCGGCCACTGTCTCCCCCTCCATCGCCGCTCTCCGCATCGGAGGGCATGCGGCCGAGCCGGTCGATCGCCCGCAGCGGCGCCACCCTGTCAACGACCGCGCTGAACGAGACGCGCTCGGAGAGCAGGTTCAGCGCAAGCAATAGCCCGGCAGTCAGGGCGAGCCACGCCACCGGAAGCGCGGATGCGAGCAGATAGCCCACCACGGCGCCCATCGCGTTGCTGCCGGCATCCCCGAGCATACCTTCTTCGCCGAGGTCGAAGCGCCACACCGCCACGACCGGGCCGAGCAGGACACACGCCATCAACACGACCGAGACCGCCGAATCGAGGGCGCTCCAGGCGGTGACGCCCAATTCCGCGAACGATGCCGCATAGGACACGTACCCCTCCACCGCGTCCAGCACGAAGACGGGCGCCGCCACGAGCGCCAATGCCGAGTACGTCTTGAGCGCGCGACCGGGGCGCAGATCGGTGAGGTTGATGAAGTTGGCGGCGGCGGCGATCGTGAGCGTGGCGAGGACCCACACGCCGAACGTCTCGACCACCCCGGCAGCGCCGCGCGACCAGGCGATGTGCCAGCCATAGACCGCTGAGACGGCCCCGATGCCAAGCAGCTTCAGACCTCCCGTGGTGAGCCTCCCGCGCACGAGCGCGAAGAGGTGGCCCTTGAACCCCTTGTCGGTGTGAGAGCCGAACACGTCGTCGGCAAGTCCGAACAGCACCGAGACGGTGACGAGCATCAGGGGGACGCCGTAGAGCGGAAGCGTGAGCGGTCCGT
>DSAI01000080.1 GCA_011372845.1 Actinomycetota bacterium | reverse complement strand
GCGGTTTTGTAATCAGCGGGGCCTCAAGAGGCCGTGATTTGTCGCCCGATTCTATGCACGCAGCTGGGAAATTCAGGCCTTTGACCTGCGGTTTTGTGGTGCCCCCAAGGGAATTCGAATCCCGATAGTGCTTGTGACTATTGGGACTACTTGGGACTCGTTGGTACTCAAGAGCTGCGGTGAGTCCCAATAGGTACCAACGAGTACCAACAGTCACCAGGTATTTGGGCGACAAATCGGGCGACACATCGGAGACTGGCAAAGGGCGTCGCTGGGAGACCTTGCGGGGCGGGTTGCCATCGCTCAATGGTCGGACTTGCTGGACGCGTTTGTAACCGCTGCGGACTCAGCTGTTGGCCCAACTCCCGAGAGAACACCCGGTCCAGAGCGGGGATGTCGGTCTAGGAGACAACCCTGACGAGGCGCGTCGAGTCGTCGGCCGTGACGACGGGAATGCAAGCGAAGTCACGCTCCGCCACCAGCGCGGCGACCTCACCCACACCGCCTGCTTGCCAAGGTGCCGAAGGCTGGCTGCGGCTAAGGACCTCAGTCCTGCGCTGCCCGCTCCCGCTGGATCCGGAACCCGGCGCGCGCCAGCAGGACTGGAAAGCGCGTGACCGTCTCGCGGTCCCAGTGACGCATATCCTCGGGCAGTTCATCCCAGCCCACCAGCCACGGCGTGAGCTTCCGCTCGGTGTCCCCGGCGGTCAGCGATCTGTCCAGCACCCACCCAGCGTCGGCGCGCTCTCTGCACCAGCGATCGTGCTCGAACTCGGCCATGAGCTCGACCTCAGCCGACGAGAACGAGAACGGCTCCGCGTCCCACTCCGCCACGGGCACGATGCAAGCCCCCACGGCGGGGAGCATGCGGTCGAACAGCGAGGCGACTTGGTCACGGTTCGACGCCTTCAGGTCATCGTTCAGTTCCTCCCAGTGGCGGAGCGAGCCCCGGTTCCCGAGCGTCTCGCCCTTGGCGAGCTGAGCGCGCAGCCAGTCCTCGTGAGCGAGCCGCGCGAGCTCCTCACGCTTCCCGCCGAGCAGGGTGGCCGGGTTCTCCAGGGCCTTGCTGAGATTCACGACCTTGACGCGATTCGCGAGGCCCTCGTCGTGCGTCAGGAGCAGAGCGAGCAGACCGGAGTCCGCCGGAACCGCCACGACGACCTGGCACTGCTCGGGCAGACACCGCGAGAGCAGGACCGCGCACCGCACCGACTGCTCCTGGTCCCCCGTCGCAACGATGGACGTGGTCGCGCATCCGACCCTGCCATCGAGCGCGCACTCGGTGACGTCCTCGGCCGAATCGAACGACGAGATTGCGACCGGCTCGAACGCGCACAGGGCCCCAATCCCGGGGTACCGCAGCGCCATCCTCCTGGTCGCGAAGTCGTCGGCGCCCGGCCCGATGACGCGGACCGGGAGCGGTGACGGACACCCGCGACGGTGCGACTCGGCCTGCCACACCTTCGCGGCGCGGATGACGATCGACTCGGCGAGCGGACCGGTGCCCCAGACCGCCAGCACCACGCCCTCGTCCTGATTAGCCAGGTCACACTCCAGGAACACGTCGGTGCACGAGCTGTCGGTGACCGAGAAGGGCGTCAGGTCCTCGCCCGTGATGTCGAAGAGCATCGACCAGATCGACGTGTCCGCGCTGTGCACGAAGATCGGCGGCCTCACCGGCCCCGTCTCAGCGAGCGCCCGGGCGACGGACGCGTTGCCGTCGTCAGTGGGCAGCACCGCGATGACGCGGCCGGCCCGGCGACAGGCCGCGGCCTGCAGGCCGGCCGGAGACGTCGCATCCCCGATCACCACGCGCGCCCCCTGCGAGCGCAGCAGGGTGATCGTAGGGTTCTTGGGGTCCATCTCGACGACCGTCACCCGGTCGCCGCCGTACAGCAGGGCCTCCGAGAGCAGGCGGCCCCGCTTGCCGAGCCCGCAAACGATCGTGTGACCCCTCCGGAAACGAGCGAGAGCCGCGTCGCTGGCGTTCGCGAACGCCAGCATGACGGCCTTCGCGCCGACCCAGAACACCAGCAGGAGGTCCAGCCAGTTGGCGACGTCGCCGAGCGTCCCGTACTTGCTCCAGGGGCTGCCGCCGCCGAGGCTGCGCAGAGCCGCATAGAAGGCCTCGGGAACGCTCAGACCGGCGTGCGAGCGCGCGCCCGTGAAGGTGAGCACGACGACCGCCGCGGCCAGCAGGGCCAACAGGGCTGTCTCGCTGCGCCGAAACAGGGCCAGCATCCGGAACCGCAGCGTCCTCTTCCGCGCCATGCCGTCCTGCACGTGTCGCCCCGTCCCGTGGTGGTCCCCGCGTCACAGAGACGCGTCCGTACCTGCGGATCCCTCTGCCGATTGTACATGAGGCTTCGTGCGCCCCCAGCGGCGAGCGCAGGTCGCCGGAGGCGCTAGCCGAAGACGATCGGGAACACGTTCGTTACGAGCAGCGGCAGGATCGTCGTGAAGAAGTAGCCGAGTATCGCGAACACGAGCAGCGCCACGTAGGCGAGAACGACGAACTGGACGACCCTGCTGGCGGTCGTGCCGGCCAGCGGACCGGGCCTCGCCGGGACTTCGACCGCGCTCACGTTCCGAGCGGGTGATGCGGCCGGCTCGGTGCGAGCGGCCGCCGGCCGCGGCGAGGGTCGCGATGCGGTGGCAGTCGTGGTGGCCCGCGTCTGCGCCGTGGGCCTCGCGGGCTCGCCCGTCCGCGGCCGGATCTCGTCAGGGTGCCGCGTCAAGTACTCCTCGGCCTCGTTCAGCAGCCGGGCGCGCTCAGCATCGCCGCCGGCGACGTCGGGGTGCCAACGCCGGATCTCGCGGCGGTAGTGACGGCGCACGTCCGCCAGCGTGGCCGCAGGCCCAAGCCCGAGGACGCGGCGGTACTGCTCAACACGCTCGTCGGTCGCGGTCCTCACTGCGGCGCCCTTCGCGTCGTCCCGGCCCGGTCCCCTACTCCTCTGACTCAAGGGCGAGCACACTGTCCACGGCGGCGGCGATCTCGTCGACTGAGCCGATAAGGTCGTCGGAGCCCGACCGCTTCGCCGCATCACCGGCCATGTCCGTGATCGACTTTGCCGCTTGCCAGTCGTCGACATCCATGGCGCAGCGCGCCAGCCCGATCAGAGCCTGCACCTCCATGTCGGCGTCACCCGACTCCCGGGCTAGCCCGAGCGCTTCCTGGAAGGCCGCCGTGGCTGATGCGGGATCACCCGCGTCCAGGTAGGAATTGCCCCGGTTCATGACTGCAGGCGCTCTCAGCGTCCCCGCGCCCGGCATGTTGGCGAGGCGCTCATACGCGCCGGCGGCCAGCGGAGCACGCTCCGTTTCTCCCGAGCCCGCCTCCGCAGTGGGGAGCATGCTGAGTAGGTGCATCGCCTGCAGCCAGTGCAAGACGTCCAGGTGTTTCAGGGAGGTGGTGGCCTCGTTCTTGAGCGTCTGACGAGCGGCGACAATCTCGTCGGCCTGCCAGAGCAGTGTCCCCAGAGCGATCCTGGCGTCCGGATCCGCTTGCTTGTCAGCGATCACCGTGGCGTACGCGTCAGCCACGCGGACGTCCCGGTTCTTCTTCAGGGCCGTCCAGTACCATGCCAGCGCGGCACCGTCGTCGGCCTGGATGGTCGACGCCAGGGACAGGTCCGACAACACGACGTACAGGGCGTCCCAGGACTCGCTTCTCATCAGTTGCCAAGGAAGCTCGCGAGCGTCCGGTGAGCCGGCGCGGTAGCCCGTCATGAAGAGCGCCGCGAGGCGTGCGTGCGCCGACTGCCGTGCTTGCGCGTCGTCCAGGTAGCGGCTCTCGACCGCCTGCCGCAGATCGGGACTCGCGATCGCGAGCCGTCCCACACGCCGCGTGATGAACGGATCCAAGGCCAGCAGGAGCGGCGAGAGTACTGCCTGCGGGAGCGGGCCTCCCTGCCCGCCCAGGAGTTCACGCAGGACCGTCTCCAGCAACCCGTCACGGGATGCCCACAGCAGACCGAGCGTGTCGCCGACCAGTCCGTGCCGTGCCGGGTCGAAGTCTCGCTCCCAGCGCTCGAGAAGGCGCGTGCTCAGGTCCACCAGATCGCGATCGGCGAGGAAGGATGCAACGTCGGATCTGGGGGTCTCGTGAGCAGCACCGACGCGCAGCTCGTCCAGGAGCGTCTTCAGGAACATCGGGTTGGCGCAGGCGTCAGAGTCCCGCAGCTCCGAGGCAAGGTCCGACGAGATGGCCTTGCCATAGAGGGCGAGGTACTCGCGCACGAATCTCTCGCGCTCCTCGGGCCGCAGCCCCTCGTCGTTGAGAATCGGCAGGCCCCGCCGCCGCGCCACCTCCAGCGACGTTCCCGGTCGGGTCGAGAAGACGACGTGCGCGTTGTCCGGGAGGCTCTCAGGAAGCCAGCCCAGCTCGAGCGACTCGTAGACGTCCTGCATCTGATCGACGCCGTCCACTACCACCACGAACGGCCCAAGTGTCGCGAAGTGCGACAACGCCCCCGCGAACGCCTCGTACACGAACTCGTCCTGCTTGGGGAGCACGAGACGCTTCCTGTGGGCGAGGGCCAGCTCATCCACGATGCGGCGGCACATGTCGGGCCCGCGAGTCGCGCGATCGTCCGCCGACACGTAGTGCTCGACCACGATGGTGCCGGGGCGACGGCCGGTCACGGTGTTCGCCCAGTTCGCCAGCAGGGCGCTCTTGCCGGATCCCGCCGGGCCGGAGATTGCGCAGATCGCGCCCTGTGCGGAGGCCATCGCATCCAACGCATCGACCCGGCCCGCATCGTCGACGAATACCGTCCGCCTCGACAGTGCAAACGACTCGTGGCCGAACCAGCCGATCTGCGTGGCGTCTGGGACCTTCGTCGCGGGGTACTCCTCGTCGACGATCCTCCGGAGGTCCTCCTCCACCAAGGCCGCGAGACCGTCCGGGTCCCTGTACTCGCGGACGGGGAATCCGCTGTGCCTGATCACATCCTTGAGTCGCGCGAGACGCGCGACGCGCTCGTCCTTGAGCTGCCGGGCCCGCTCGGAACCCCATCGGTCGATGTCGTCCTGGGCGACACCCTCACGAAGTGCCTCCGCCGCTTCCGCGGGCAGCGACCCGACGTATGCCGGGTCGCGGAAGTAGAAGAGGGCGCGACCGGCCATCTCCGGGTTCCGGAGAACGCCGTGCACCATCTCGATCTCCGTGACGGAGCGGCCCTCGTCGTCCTCAAGCCACGGTTGCGCCGCCTTCAGGTCCTGGGCGACGTCGTCAGGTCCGGGCACCCAGCCATACCGCTCCCCGAGGATGCCGATGAAGTACGGCCGGCAGCGCTCGATCTCGGCCAGACAGATGGGCAGGACCTGGTTGTCCGCCTTCTGCTCGTCGGTGATCCCCCACCGCAGATCGACGTCCGTGAAGGACGCGAGCCGCTCGGACGCCAACTGCCGGATCGCCGGGAACGCGCGCTTGGTCAGCCGATCTCGCTCCGCGATCATGTCGCGGAAGGTGGAGGAGACGAACACGCGGATCTCGCGTGGGGACTCGAGCAGGCGCCGCCGCATCGCGATTGCCGCCTTCGGCTTGGTCTTGGCGCGGCGCGGCGCCCGTCGGCCGAACACGCCGGCCAGGAGCGCTCCGCCCGTCGAGCCCGCCGCCACGGCGAAGCCGAAGGCGAGCGAGTCCATTAGCACCGGCAAGGTGTAGAAGTCGCTCATGCTCCCAGTCCCGTAGTTCATGGCCCACGCGCCCAACCGCGAGATCCCGAAGATCCATGCCACGAACACGACGGCGAACGCGCCGAGTGGCTGCCGGACCCCGAACAGGTTGACTGCGACGAGGAGGACGCAGAACGCGAGCGCGATCAGCCAGGCGGCGAGACCGAGGAACGCGACAGGACCTCGGGTCGCGGGCACGGTGATCATGATCGCTAGGCCGCCCAGCGCGCCCAGCACGCCGGCGAGACCGCCGACCAGGGTACGCGCCGCCCCCGCCCAGCCGAGCGTCGACGCCCGAACGACCGTGGGAACCACCAGCGCGAGCGGCACCGCGCCCGCGATCATGAGAAGCAGCCCCACGAAGCCGTTCATGACGCCCAGCTTCACGAGCCAGCCGTAGGCGCCCACGAACAGGCCGAGGGTGATCGCCATGGAGTTGACCGAAGAGCTGAGCCTGGGCGGCAGACCGATGATCCCCTGCACGACGCGCATGAGGAAGGCCCTCACGGAACGCCACACCCGCCTGCCGACGGTCTGCGGCCCGGCGAAGTCGGAAGCCCTGAGCATCGTCGGCTGGCCGACCACCATCAACGTCGACACAAGCAGGAAGCCGAGGAACCCGAGCAGGCCGAACGACGTGAACTGCGAGCGGGCTCGGCGCATGGTCTCTTCGACCGACGGGAGCTCGTAGGGCACGCCGGTCGCGGCGTCGCCGGAGGCGCCCTGCGCTGGCTCAGCGTCGCCCTGGAACCCCGCCTCCCCTGCGGGCACCGCCTCTTCGACCCATGACACGATGTTCATGACGTACGCGTCGTTCATGCTCAGGAAGAGCCTCTCGCGCATCGGGACCGCGGCCTCGCCCCAGGATTCGCCCTCGAGGGACGCCGCTTCCTCGAAGTCGACGGTCACCTCGATGGCGGCATTACCCCCCGTGTTCTGTTCGATCGTCAGCGAGACGATCCGGGGGTTCCGGGCGAAGTAGCCGTCCTGAACGAGGTACTCGGCGATGTCCGACTTGACGAAGCCGTGAGCCAAGCCAGGCGTGCCTTGTTCTACCTGCCGCAGCTGCTCCGGGGTGACGAGCTCCGCCAGCCTCGAGTAGTAGGTCGGGTAGTCGTCCTTGGTCAGCGTGTAGTAGGCCTCGACGAAGGCCTGCGCGGCTGCCCGTACCTTGCCCTCATCGAGAGGGTTAGTGACCGGCTCGTCCGGGGGCCAGGAGGACTCCACACCCGGTTCGGGCGGCGGGGCGACCTCCTCGGCCAGCGCCCTCGGGACCACGCACGTTGGAGCCGCGAGAATCCCTAACGGGGCGATGACCAGCAACGCGCAGAGCGCGGCAAAGAGCACTCGCTTGAGGCCCACGAACCCCCCCCCACTTCTCCCACCGACACGACAGCTTTCCCAAGACGGTTCCGCGTAGTGAGTATAGCCACATAGACCGGATGCAGAGTGGATACGGAACCCACTGAGGTAAACATCGGCATGACATAGGCGGTTCTTCATTGGCGCAAGTACGCTCGTCCGATGCTTCCTTCGACGACGCCGACAATCCGCGAATCGCTTTGTACGCAATGCGGGCAGTACGAGGACGCCGGTCCTCCAGGGGCTCCCGACAAGCAGACCGATGGAAGCAGCGATAGGCGTCTTTGGCGAGTAGCAGTTGATAGGATGGTCGCTCGGCGGCGTCCCCGCGTCAGAGCGCGGACCTATCAAGTCGCGCCTGCAACCAAGAGCAAACGCAAGTCGCGCACATTTCCGCAGATCAGCGCAACGGGGCACCCCGAAGGGCGCCCCGTCTCATTCGCTGGTCGGGGCTGACAGGATTTGAACCTGCGACTAGGTGTAGTTCCCACATAGGTTGTTGACAGTCGAGGACCCCGTCCTGAACGGTTGTTGGTGTCCAAACCACAACTGAACAGGAGGGGTCCTCATGTCGCATCCTAACGCGCGGTTGAACG
>DSAI01000110.1 GCA_011372845.1 Actinomycetota bacterium | reverse complement strand
GCTGCGTAGCTACGCAGCTTGGGGGCTCCCCCTAGGCCGAGTCCGCTCAGGCACTCCGCCTGGTTCTGGATCTTGCTGCGTACGATTCGCTGCCATAGCCGCTTCTTCTGAGGCAACGTTTGTGCGAACTGCAGGCGCGTAACTCCCAGCTGTCGGCTGTGTGCGCAGTGCGGAAGAAGCATGCCTGTGGGCATATGCTTTCGGTCACAGACAGCGACAGCGACGCCCTGTTCGGCGAGAAGCGAGAGCGCCGCTGTGGAGATATGAACACGGGGGTTCTCGAGAACTAGTACCGCGATGTCTTCTGTGGGAATCCAGGTGGTTTGCTCTTGGACTGCAACAAGCTGGCCTTGCTGCACGTGCAGTTCGGCCTCATTGCTTACCACTACCGTTCGAAAAGCCACGGCGCTTCTCCTGCCTCACCAGGTGTGCCGTTCTGCCAAGTGGGTCGATGGAGTACTTCTCGAAGGATTCGACGCCCATCGCTACACCCTGACCTTGCTTCTTCCACGAAGCGTCGTGTGCCTCTATGTCGATGCAGGCGTTTGAGCGATTGACACCCTTGTAATACCCCCCTATAGCGACAGATGAGCCCCCGCTCTTCCGTACCAGTCTTATCGGGTCGTTTAGGTGAAGACTGAAGACGAACCTGTACGAATCGTCGATTTCGCGCCATTCAGACTCAGGTTTGCCCTGTACAATCGCACGCATCGGGAGTTCGTCCTTGATTGTGTCCTTGAGGTACACGGGCACCAAGTAGAACCTCCCGTCGCGCTCGAACACATCGGTTCGCGCCATAGTGCTGTTGTCCGCGAGTCCTCCGCGTACCTCGGTTCCGCCGCTCGATGGCGAGTCGTACACTCGCACAGCTCTGACGCGCGGCGCCTTACGCCCCGGCTTGCTAGGCTTGTAGAATGGTTCAGCGAAGGCCTTCTTGCCATCACCGCCGAACGCGGCAAGTCGTTCAGCAAGCGCTTCATGCAGTTCTCTATCCCGCGTGCGACCGACCATGTTGTCGAGCATCCTCGGCGTGAGGTCTTCGATGCGGACACGCTTGCTTGTGCGAATCAGCCCCTTCTCATCCAGTCCCTCGATACGACGCACGGTCTCTTTGTGGATCTCGCCTCGAACGGCCCGACTCGGCATCCTGCTCACAAGAATCGGTCGTGGGGCCTCCCTATCGATGTGCTGAAGCTCCCCGAAGGGGTCTGTGCCCCAGCGCGCGCCCATTCGTTCTCGCAATTCGCCTGCGAATCCCTCCCATGGCTCCGGGACATGTTTCGCTGGAACGATCTCTCCCGTGGCGGCATCAATGTACTCACCGTGAGGGTTTCTCAGCGGGCGCACTGAGAAGAACCGGCTGACTTGCTGGATCATGCTCCTGTTCGTGGCGGCGATCACCGCCGCATCCAGCGCGTGATGGAGGTCGCCATCTGCGCGAACCTTCTGCAGCCGCCAAGCGGTGCGGAGATAGGCCGTGGCTCGGCCGTTGACAGTGACCACGGGCGCCTTCCTGTCTCCCACGAAGATGAGGTTCTCCTCGACGAACGACTTGAATTGGCGTGCGATGTATCGCGTGTCGTTCAGGTTGCGCTCACGGAACTCCTCTGACGCCCTCTCGTCGAAGTCAGCCCTCAGAAGCCGTTCTCGTTTTGGGCGAGGCAGGTGCATGGAGAGTACGCGCTCCTCAAACTCGTGCCAGCGCTGCGGGTCGCCGCCGAGGTACTCATAGGGAGTACGCTCCCTCTTCCTTCTGTTCTCGGTAGTCGTCGCGAGTACCTTGTTCATGAAGCCGTCATCAAAGGACCGTGAGTGCGGCAGGATATGGTCGACCTCGGCGATGCCCGGCTCCCCTGACAGCATCCGTGCCGGGTCAATGTAGTCTCCGCTGTAGACGCAGCTGTGCAGTTGTTCCTTCCACAACTTGTACTTGACGATGTCGAGAGGCCGGGGGCTTGTAATCCCGAATTCCTTCTCTATGTCCTCAAGCACCGATTCATTCCGGGCACGGTTCTCTTTCTGCGCTTTCTCGATCTTCCTGCGGTCTTCATGCGATCGTGCGACATCGCGGCCGAACTCGATGTGGAGCTCCTCGATCGACCCGAACTCGCGGATGATTGCGTTCAGAACCTTGCGCGTCTGCGCCAGTGCTCGTAGTACCACCGGGTTCCGGACGTCCTCGACCGGGATGGGCGGCAGCTTCTCCTGCCTCTCGCCGTGCACGCGTTGAGAGTGGTGGAAGCCAGCTGCTGCACAGGCCTCAGAGTAGGGGAGACCTTCCTCCATGAAAGGCAGTATCGATCGCAGTGTCTGTCGTGAGAGATGTCCGTGACCAGAGAACCGTAGTCCCGATAGGGCGCACGCAACCTCATCAGAAAGGCCTAGACTGCGCAACTCCCTGATTACCGACTCCTCGTACTTGTAGTACGTGAGAACCTCCGCGATGTCGTCGAGACGATCAATATCGCCGCTGAGGTTCTCCCAGGTGTCAGCTGGTAGGTCTGATAGCGCACGCCGTATGTCATGCCACGCTCTCGGGAGAGGAATCCTTTCCTTCCCCTCAGCGCTTACGTCCGTGGCATCTGAGCCGTAGCGCACGCCGACGAACCGTGCTTGTTCTGGAAGCGCGCAAATCTTGCGTACATCTGCGTAGGTAAGCTTCGCTGTTCTGCCGAGAGCCTTCTCGATGACGAGGTCACGCTGGTCCTTGTCGAGCGGCACTCGCGTTCCCGCTCCAGGAAGCGTGTAGCGCACGTTATGGAGCTTATCAACGAGCCGAAATCGCTCGAAGGTTGGGCAAGCCGCAGGGATCCGAGGGTTGACGCGATCGATGCTGCACTTGCCAACCTTCGCGCGAATCGCGTCGCCCTCAAGGATGACCTGCTGTTGCTGCAGGATCTCGAGATAGCGGTCCTCAAGCGAAGCTGCCGCGAAGGGGTTGCCGTGACTGCGCTGTGCCTCGAACAGCAGGCGGATTTCTTCGATGATCTGGTTGCGTGAGGCGACTCCCTTATAGTCGCCTCGGTTACGGCGCGACTCCTTGAATCGCTCGTCGAGCCACAGCATCTCGCCGAACGTGCGGTATCCTCGCTCGGTCATTCGGGCGGCGTTCTCGGCAATCGCTGACTTCACTCGGCCTTCGTCATCGTTCTTCCCAGACGAATCCACCGCGAGCTTCATCGACTTGTATCCACGCCTCTTGCACAGCTGGCTGAGGACACGAGCCCATTCGCGCGCCGACAACTGGCGATCCAGGCCCTCGTATCGCAGCTGATAGGGCGTCGGTTCATCAGGAGCAGGGATGAACGTAATCTCCAGTTGATCAGATGCAACGATCCCGGACTCTGCCAGGAAGTCACGGAAGTCGCTCATCCGTGCACGCCTTCTGCTAAGGCGTCGGCGTGATGAGCGGGCGAGACGGCGAGGTAGTGCGAGCGACGATCCGTCCTTCGGGTTCTCCGCTTTCTGGAATGTGCGAACTCCCAGATCCACGATGCGGTGCTCATCAGGGTCGAGTACCGCCCACCCAACGGACGCGATGCCGATGTCCAGACCCACGTGAAGACCCATGATTACCCCCAAGTCAGCGGACGTCTCCCTGGCTAGAGTGCATCAAGGGGCTGACATAAACAAATCTTGAGAGTGTTTGGGGATAAAGGACGCCCCGCCGACAGAAGCCGACGGGGCGGAGCCTTACGCTTTCGCTTATCCTAGCAAGCCCGCCACACTCCGAAATGGTACGCACTTGGGATAAACGAGCGTATGGCGAATTGTACTCCACCAAGCTGACATCTGCCATCGGCACAGCTCGCTGGCGTCGTTGACCAGGTGGAGACAATGATTTCGTTGTAAGAACATCGAAATAGATGTAATCCGTCTGCATGGCATCGCTATCGGACATCGGCTCGCAGCTCATCACCGCCCGCATCGCCCAGGGGCTCTCACAGCGTGAGTTGGCCGAACTGGTGGGTGTGCATCAGCAGCAGATCGCGCGCTGGGAGAAGGAGCGCTACGGGTGCGTCTCGCTGAAGCGGCTCTCGCTCGTTGCCGACGCGCTTGGCGTAGGGGAGGCGCCGCTTCTGGCTGCCGAGGCACCCGCGGCCTGCGGTACCGCCGTGATCCATCGGCACGCAGGAGCGACTCCGGTGCGCGATCTCGGTGAGGTAATCGCGCGAATCCAGGCGCATGCGCACGAGCTCCACGAACGTTTCGGCGTGACGAGAATCGATGTCTTCGGCTCGTTCGCGGGTGGTGAGCAGACGCCGGAGAGCGATGTGGACCTCATCGTGGAGGTGGCCGAGCCGACTCTTGAGACGGTGTTCGGCTCGGAGGAGTGGCTCTCTGCGATCTTGGGCAGAAGGGCTGACGCGGGAAGCTTCAAAGCCCTACGGCCGCGAGTGCATCCGCATGTAGAGCGGGAGAGGGTCGAGGTCTGGCATGCGTGATCCTGACGTCCACCTTGAAGACATGGTGCTGGCGTGCGAGCGGGTGATGGCGTTCTCGTTGGGTGTCAGCGACGGCGACTTGATGGACGAGAGCAAGCCTCTCCACGACGCAGTGTTGTATCAGTTGATGATCTTAGGGGAAGCGGCAAGACACGTCGCGCCTCAGCGAGATGCTCGCCCGAGTCAATCAGGAGTATCCGGCGCCGTGATCCTTTCCGAAGCCGATCATCTTGGCCCATGCCACGACGGCCTGGCCGAAGGAGACGCCGCCGTCGTTGGCGGGCAGGTCGCGGTGGACGAGCGGCTCGAGTCCCGCTTCGCGGAGGCCGAGCACGCAGCCGCGTACCACCAGGCGGTTCATGAAGACCCCGCCCGCTAGCGCGACGTGGCTCACCCCGAGGTCCGGCGCAAGGCGGGCGCACACTGCCACGACCGCCGACACCACCGCCCGGTGGAACCGCATCGAGATCGCCGGCGCTCCCACGCCCGCGGCAACGTCGTCCAGAACGGCCGCAAGCACCGGAGCGCTGTCCACCATGAGCGCGCCGCCCGGCTCCTCGAGTAGACCGAACGCGTACGCGCCGCGCGCGGCAGGGTCGGCGAGCGCCTCCAGCTCGATGGCCGCCTGCCCCTCGTAGAGGGCGTCGTCGCGAACGCCCGCAAGCGCAGCCACAGCGTCGAACAGGCGCCCCATCGAGCTCGTGAGCGGGGTGTTGAGACCGTGCGAGATCATCGCGAGGATGGTCTGCTCCTCGCCCTCGGCCAGACGTCCGCGCAGCGGCGCGGCTCCCGGGTGGTCGAGCAGTCCGCATTCGGCAAGCGCGCCGAGTGGCATGCGCGCGGGACGCCGGATCGCGGCGGCGCCGCCCGGCAGAGGCAGCATGCGCAGGTGCGCCACGCGGTCGAACCCGGCCCAGTCGGCGGCCAGCCATTCGCCGCCCCAGATGGTGCCGTCCGTGCCGTAGCCGGTACCGTCGAGCGCTACGCCGAGCACCCGCTCCGCAACGCCGTGCTCGGCCGTCACGCTGGCGATGTGCGCGTGATGGTGCTGCACGCCGATCGCGGGCAGGCCGAGGGAGAGCGCGTGCTTGGTGGAGAGGTACTCGGGGTGCAGGTCGTAGGCCACCACCTCCGGGCGCACCCGGAACAGCCGCTCGTAGAGCGCTATCGTGCGCTCGTAGCTCGCGAGCGTCTCGGCGTTCTCCATGTCGCCGATGTGCTGCGACACGAACGCGTGCGCTCCGGTGAGCAGACAGAACGTGTTCTTCTGCTCAGGCCCGGCGGCGAGTATGTCCACCTCGCTCGTGAACGGAGTCCTGAGCGGGAAGGGGGCGCGGCCACGGGCGCGCCTGATGTGCTCCACGCCCACGTCGAGGGTGTGCCGCTCCACGGAGTCGTCGTACCGCGAGTAGATGTCGCGATCATGCAGCAGGAACGCGTCGGCGATCCCGCCGAGTCGCTCCAGTGCCTCGGCGTTCCCCGTGGCGATCGGTTCGTCGCTCAGGTTGCCCGAGGTCATCACGAGCGGTCCGCCGAACGCGTCGAGGAGCAGGTGGTGGAGCGGGGTGTACGGCAGCATCACGCCGAGCTCGCGCAAGCCGGGGGCGAGGGAGCGGGCGAGCGTCATCGGGGGGTGGGTCGCGTGTTCAGACAGTCCTCGGCGGGGGCCCTCGGCGCCTGCGGACGCCTCAGGCGTCCTCGGCACCTCCTCCGCCTGCGGAACTGCGCCGCTGACCCACCCCCCGATAACGCTCGTGTCTCGCAGCGCCAGCAGCACGATGGGCGCCGAGGGCGCCGTGAGCAGCGCCTCCTCCTCGGCAGAGACCACGCAGTACTCGCGCGCCGCCTCCAGCGATGGCGCCATCACGGCGAGCGCCTTGCCCCAGCGGTGCTTGCGCTCGCGCAGGCGCAGGACCGCATCCTCGTTGCATGCGTCGCACGCCAGCTGGAAGCCGCCCAGGCCCTTGATGGCCACGATCGCGCCCTCGCGGAGCAGCCGTACGGCGTCGGCGATGATCGCGGCTGCGCGCTCGCGTTCCACGCTGACATCGCGGTGCGGACGCGGCACGACATCCGCCGCCGGGCTCCATTCGGCATCAGGGACAGCCGAGCCGCCGCCGTTGAGGTACAGCCGCGGCCCGCACCGGAAGCATGCGTTGGGCTGCGCGTGGAAGCGCCGGTCACCGGGGTCGGTGTACTCGGCTGCGCATTCGTCGCAGAGCGGGAAGTCGCGCATCGTGGTCATCGGGCGGTCGTACGGCACGTCCTCGATGATTGTGAATCGCGGCCCGCAGTTGGTGCAGTTGGTGAAGGGATAGCCGTAGCGCCGGTCCGCCGCGTCGCGCATCTCCGCCGCGCACGCATCACAGGTGGCGATATCGGGCGAGATGAGCGTCATGGCGCCGGCGATGGCCTCGGACCCCACGATCACGAAGTCCGCATGTCCCCCGGGAGGCACGTCCGTGGCTTCCACGGTGTTCACCACCGCCATGGGCGGCGCCTGATCGCGGATACCGCTGACGAACGCGGCCACCGCCCCATCCTCGCCCTCGGCATGGGCGAACACGCCGTCCGAGGTGTTCTTGACCCAGCCGCGGATGCCGAGGTCCGTTGCGAGCGTGTATACGAAGGGCCGGAACCCCACGCCCTGTACGACACCGGTGACGTGCAACGACACCGCGCGCACGGTCTCAGCCCTCGCTGAATCCGTCAGCTACGAACCGGTTGTTCAGTAGCACGAACAGCTTGTACGACTGGTCGAGAAGGTCCATCGCATCGTCGCCCATGCTGGGCTGGAGTGTCTCCCGGGCTCCGTTGAACGGCGAGTCGTGGATGAAGGCGTTGCGGACTTCGCGAAGCTGGCGCCAGCGGTACGGGAAGTCGCCGTAGCCCAGCTCGGCGGCGGCTTCCTCGAACTCCTCTCCCGCGAGCGCCGGGAAGAGTTTGCCGATCCGGACACCGATCGCGCGTTGGGTGTCCATCACCATGCGCCGGAGCGGGAGGTCGGCGCCGTGCGCGTCCATGATCCGGTCGAGGATGTCCTCAAGGACCGCCTCCAGGAGCGCCATCACCAGGATGACGACGATCTCGTGGTCGCCGTCGGTGTTGTACTGGCGTATCCGCGCATCGAGGCGTCTGATGCGCTCGGTCGGGTACACGCGACGTTCGCCATCGGTGGCGCCGCACACCGGACAGGGGTGCTCGCCGTCCATGAAGTC
>DSAI01000134.1 GCA_011372845.1 Actinomycetota bacterium | reverse complement strand
GGCGCGCGTGCCGAGCGGGCGCTCAGGCGTCTCACGCGTTGCTTCGCGCCGGACAGCTTCTACGTGGAGCTCATGCACCTCATGACCCCCGACAGCCCCCGGTACGTGGCAGGACTCGTTGCGCTCGCGGAACGGTGCGGGCTCCCGGTGGTGGCCACGAACGACGTGCACTACACCGAGCGGCGCGACTTCCGGCTCCACGACGTGCTGGCCTCGGCAGGAGCGCGCACGATGCTCCCGGGTCCGTACGACCGCCCCAACGCCGAACTCTGGCTCAAGCCCGCCGGCGAGATGCGCCGGTTGTTCGCCGACGTGCCGCAGGCATGCGACGCCACGCTCGAGATCGCCGAGCGGTGCACCCTCGATCTCGGCCTCGGCTCCTTCCACTTCCCAGCCGCCGATGTGCCCAAGGGGGAGACCGCGTACTCGGTGCTCTCCAAGGCCGCTTGGCACGGACTGGAGGAGCGCTACCGGCCGGTCACGCCCGAGGCGGTCCGCCGGCTGCAGTACGAGCTCTCGGTGATCTGCGACCTCGGCTTCCCGGAGTACTTCCTCACGGTGAAGGACATCGTGGACTTCGCCAAGCGCGAGGGCATCCGTTGCAGCGGGCGGGGGAGCGCGGGCGATTCGATCGTCACGTACGTCCTCGGCATCACCGACGCCGATCCCATCGCGCACGACCTGCTCTTCGAGCGGTTCTTGAACCCCGAGCGGCGGCAGATGCCCGACATCGACGTGGACTTCGACTCGCGCCGCCGCGACGAGGTGATCAGCTACATCTACGACCGCTTCGGGCACGATCACGTGGCGATGGTGGCCACCGTCAACACGATGACCGCCCGGAGCGCCGTGCGTACGGCAGCCAGGGCGCTCGGCCACACGCCAGATGAGATCAACGCGTTCTCGCGCTACCTGCCGTGGGTGAGCGCGCACCGGCTCCCCGAGGTGCTCGCCACCTACCCCGAGTGCCGGGGTCACCCGCTGCTCAAGCCCGAACGCGCGCTGCTCGTGGAGCTTGCGACCGAGCTCGACCACACACCGATGCACCTCGGCACGCACCTCGGCGGCTTCATCATCACGCGCGAGCCCATCGACACCTGGATGCCGCTCCAGTGGGCCGCCAAGGGCGTGGTGGTCTCGCAGTACGACAAGGACGACATCGAGGCGCTCGGTCTGGTGAAGATGGACATCCTGGGGCTGCGCACCCACTCCACGATCAGCGACACGGTGCGCATGGCGCGCGAACGGGTGGGCGAGGCCGCCGTCCCCGAGCCGTTCGACCTGCCGCACGACGACCCCCGCGTGTACGCCACGATCGCCGCGGCGGACACCGTGGGGATGTTCCAGCTCGAATCGAGCGGTCAGCGTAACCTTGCGATGCGCCTCAGGGAGCGCGACTTCGAGGACATCATCGCGGCGATCTCGCTTTTCCGCCCCGGCCCGCTCGAGGCCGAGATGATCACGCCCTTCATCCGGCGCCGGCACGGCATCGAGCCGGTCACCGTGCCGCATCCCGCGATGGGCGAGGTGCTGCGCTCGAGCTACGGCGTGATCGTCTACCAAGAGCAGGTCCTCCAGGTGGCCAAGGCCGTGGCCGGCTTCACCCTCGCCGAGGCCGATTCGCTCCGCCGCGCGATGACCAAGGGCCGCAGTCGCGAGGCGATGGAGCGCATCCGCGTGCACTTCGTGGAGCGTGCGTGCGGACTTGGGGTGGAGCGCGAGGTGGCCGAAGAGGTCTTCCGGCAGCTCGAAGGCTTCGCCGCGTACGGCTTCTGCAAGGCGCATGCGGCGTGCTTCGCGGTGGTGAGCTACGCCACTGCCTGGTTGAAGGTCTACTACCCGGCCGAGTTCGCTGCGGCCATCCTCAACAACGAGCCGATGGGTTTCTACAGTCCCCGGGTCGTGCTCGACGACGTACGGCGCCACGATATCGCGGTCTTACCGCCGCACATCAACGCATCTTCGGCGGAGTTCACGGTGGAGCGGGACGGGGGCGCGATCCGCGTCGGCCTCGGGAGCCTGCTCCACATGACCTCGCGCCTGCTTTCAGTGTTGGAAGCCGAGCGGTCGGTGCGTCCCTTCGCCGACCTCGCCGACTTCCTCAAGCGGACGCGCGCCGAAGAGCCGGCCGCACGGAGCCTCATACGTGTAGGGGCTCTCGATGGCCTGGGGGTGACCGATGCCGGACGCCCGCCAACACGCGACGAGATGCTCGCGCTGCTGCCGGAGCTCAAGGCGGTCTTCGCCAGGCAGGGCGTGGCCGGTGACGACACGCTGCTGATCGCACCTGCGCGTGCGCGGGGGCCTGTCGACACCGGTCACGTCTCGGGCTGGACACCCGCGATGCGGCTCTCTGCTGAGCTGGAGTGTCTCGGACTGGCGATCACGGCGCACCCGCTCTCGCTCGCCCGCGCCGACCTCGAACGCCGCGGCGTCACCTGGGCACGCGATCTGCCCGCGTGCGAGGACCGTGCGCGTATCCGGGTGTGCGGAGTGCGGGAGCGCGCGCAGACGCCACGGACCCGCTCGGGCAAGCGCACGTGCTTCCTCACGCTCGAGGACCCCACCGGGCTCATCGACGTGGTGGTCTTCGAGGACGCGCTCAACCGCTACGGCGACGTGATCGTGAAGAATCGCGCGTATCTCGTGGAGGGCGTGCTGCAGAACAACTGTGAGCGCGGCATCGCGCTCATCGCCGAGAAGATCGAGCCGTACGTGGTACGCGATGACCGTCGCGAACTCGTTCGCCTCCGCCGCGGAGTGGGCGCTGGCCCGCTCGGCCCGACGCTCGGCGGGGCGGGGGCTCCTGAGGATGAGCTGGCTGAGGTCGTCTCCGGGGCTTCTGCTTCGTAGTCCTCGCGCGGGGCCCTCGCTCTACATCGTCGCTCGTCCGCGACGATGTAGAGCTTCCCGCGCTGCGGAGTGACTACGCAAAAGCCCGGAGACGACCTCTGTAAAAGCAGACCACAAAGCCCAAGACCCCGACCCACCGGCCACGCCAAGCAGGCGGCGCTGACCGGTGGAAGACCCTAGTCCGCTCTCGCCACGAACTCGGCGGTCATCGGAGGGCCGGGGAGGGTGCCGTCGTCTTCAGGCATGACGCCCTCGGCGTAGACGAGCGCACCGGACGTGCTGCACGCAGCGTCGAGGTCGGCCATGTTCTCGATGACCACGATGACCTCGGCGTCCTGGGGCGGCTCCTCGCCTGGTGTGCCGTTGACGATGCACCACGATGCGCCTTCGCTCGCGCGGTACTGGATGATGCCCACTGCGCGGATGCGACCGTCTCCAAGGTCGGTGAGGCCGATCTCCCGCTCAGACTCCGGCAGCGGAGGGTGTGTGGCGACCGTCTCTTCGATGCCGAGGACACCGTCATCGCTCTTGGACGGCTCTGGGTCGGCGGTGGAGCACCCGGTGGCCGCAGCACATGCGATGGCGATTGCGACCACCATCACGGAGAGCAGCCCCCCTCGTGTCCGTGTGCGTCCTCTGGTCATTCGATCACCCCTTCTGCTCGTTCGCTTCGACATGTGGCACGCCACGCAGTATGGCGGTATCACCAAAACGGGCCCTGATCGAGTCCACGCACTCCACGAGCGCTCTGCTCTTGGAGGTGTCGGTCACCTCGTCGCCGAAAAGGTCGAGCTGCGTCGACGGAACCTCGAATCCGGAGACGCCGAACCTCAGGAGACGAAGCCCCGCGCCGGGCGTCCACGCTCCCCGTATCAGGTCGAGCGCGGCCGGCAGTAGTTCGTCCGCGAGATCCATGGCGCCGGGGAACGTCTGACGAACCGTCTTCGTGGTGAAGTCCGCATACCGTAGCTTCACCGTAACCGTGCGTCCCTGAAGACCCTTTCGGCGCAGGCGCACGGACACCTTCTCCACGAGACGGCGCAATGCCGCCTCGACTTCATCGCGCTCGCGCACGTCGGTGCTGAACGTGTGCTCGTTGGACACGGACTTCACATCTCGTGACGGGGCGACAGGGCGCTGGTCGAGACCGGCGGCGCGCTCAACGATGACGGGTCCCGTTGAGCCCATGAGTCCGCTGGCGCTCGCGGGGTCGAGCTTGGCGAGATCGCCGAGCGTGCGGATACCGGCGCTGCGCAACGCCGTGGCGGTGGCATTGCCTATGCCGGGGAGCGTGCCCACAGGCAGTGGTGCAAGGAAGGCCGCCTCCTCGCCGGGCCTCACGACCGTGATCCCGTGCGGCTTGTCATGGTCCGAGGCGATCTTCGCAACGGTCTTGCACGTCGCAACGCCCACCGAACACGAGAGCCCCAGCTCATCGACGCGACGCTGGATCCCGGTGGCGACATCCGCCGGGTGTACGGGCCTGTGGACAGACGGCGTCACATCGAGGAACGCCTCATCGATGGAGATCTGCTCAACTGTCGGAGTGAGCTCCTCGAACATGGCCAGGATGCGCACCGACAGTTCGCGGTAACGGTCGAATCTGGCGGGCGCCCACACGGCGTCGGGGCAGAGCCTCTGCGCTTGGCCCGATGGCATGGCCGAGCGTACACCGAACCGTCGGGCCTCGTAGGACGCAGCCGCGACCACTCCCCGGCGATCGACCGCACCGCCCACGATCACCGGCAGACCACGCCACTCGGGATGGTCGAGCTGTTCCACTGCGGCAAAGAACGCGTCCATGTCCACATGCAGGACGGCGCGCGCAGGCCATGTGGGGCAACCGATGTCCATGTATCGAGTCTACGGCCTCACGGCTGCAAACGGTAGACTGACGGGAGGAGGTGTGCGGATGCGATTCGGTGCGCATGTGAGCGTGGCGGGTGGTCTCGCGGCTGCGGTCGACTATGCGGTCTCGGTAGGCTGTGAGTGTATGCAGGTCTTCGCCAAGAGTCCGCGTCAGTGGAACGCGAGGGCTCTCGACCCCGAGGCAGTGGCGGCGTTCCGTGACCGGTGTTCCGCGAGCGGCATGGGTCCGGTCTTCACCCATACCGCGTACCTGATCAACCTGGGCAGCGATGATGACGGACTTTGGGAGCGGTCGTGGAGGGCGCTCGGCGACGAGTTGAGCCGGGGAGAGGCCCTCGGCGCCGCGGGTGTGGTGACACACGTCGGCACGCGTTACAAGAGTGCACCCGAGCGGACCGCCGGGCGGATCGCCCGGGGCATCGACCTGGCGTGGACGGCGTCGGGGGCCGTGAAGACACGGCTTCTGCTCGAGAACACGGCCGCTGCAGGTACTACGTTTGGTGACGGCCCCGACGAGCTTGGTGCGGTGTTGGAGAGGCTCGATGCTGCTCATGGTCACACCGGCGTATGTCTCGACACCTGTCATGCGCACGCAGCGGGATGGGATCTCGCACAGCCGCACACGTGGGATGAGTTGTTGGGCGCGTTCGGGGTCTGCTGTGGCATGCCGATCGAGCTCATACACGCCAACGACTGCGCGTTCGGCCCGGGCAAGCACAAGGATCGCCATGCGTGGATCGGTGACGGGACGATCGGCGTGGACGGTTTCCGGCGGATGGTCTCGGAGGCGCGGCTGTCCCGCGTGCCGGTGATCACCGAGATGCCCGGTGAGGCGCCCATGAAGGACGCCGAGAACATCAACCGGCTGAAACGTCTCCGTGATGGCGTCGCGGTATCCTGAAGAGCCTGCGCGTCGCTGACATGACCTCGGACACCGCGGCCGGGATGTCGTCGCCCACCCGGACGATGAGCGGCGCATGCTGCTGGCGGTACGCGTCGATGATGGCCATCTCCTCAAGCCGCTTCGGCGTGATGGGGGGGTTGGTCGAGGCGCGTTGCACGGCCCTCTGAAGAGTACGGTCGAGAGTGGCGCGCGCCGCCTTTTGTGCGATCTCGGCCGCGCTCAGGCGCAGTGTGGTGAAGCGCCAGCCGTTCGCAAGGATGGAGAGCGTGACGGCTTCAGTGGTGCCTTCGATGACCACAGAGACGCCGAGTTCGCGCGCGCGGGACGCCATCGCGAGACCCGCCGAGGTACGATCGAGGGCGCGCAAGGCGTCACGGTAGTATGCTGCCTGCTCGTACTCCTCGCCGCGCGCGGACCTGTCGCGCATCGTCTGCAAGTGGGCCCTGAAGTGCGCGTCATCACCCCGGAGGACCTGCAGACACCGGTCCACCCGGACGCTGTACGCTTCGACGCCCTCGGAGAACAGGGTGGGTCCGTCACACCGGCCCTGTTCACGCAGACGGCAGCGATGAGCGCGACAGTCGGTGACGGTCCTGCGGCATCGCCTTAGACCGTACACGCGTGAGAGCGTGTCAGTGACGGTGGCGGCGGCCCACTGGCTGGTAAGCGGGCCAAGCGTCTCCCCGGTCCGATACCGCCGCTTCGTCACTTGTACCGTTGGGTAAGGTGACGCGGTATCGAGATGGATGAAGATGGGGGTCCGCGGGTTGGTGGTGTTGCGGTTGAAGTCGGGACGGTAGCGATACCTGAGGCGCGCCTCAAGGATCTCGGCGTCGAGTTGCGAAACACATTCGATGTGATCCACCGACTCCGCCAGCGCCGCAGGCGAGTCGGTCACCACGTCAGCGGCGTAGAAGTGCGACCTGACTTTCGACCGGAGGTCGCGCGCACGACCAACGTAGATGACGGAACCGTACTCGCCGCGAAAGAGATACACGCCGGGGCCGGGCGGCATATGGGTTGCGAGCGGAAGCTTGGCAGCGAGGTCGCTACACTCGGCGATACCGCACAGCCGTGCGGTGTCCCCGGCGGTGACGATGCCCTCGGCCTGCAATTCGGGCAGCATGCACAACAGGATCTCGGCGGTAGCCAGCGCGTCGGGCAGCGCGCGATGGTTGGGCACGGTCGAGACGTCGTAGAAGCGTGCGAGCTCGCGCAGATTGTTGCGGGTGATCTCGGGGTGCAGGCGGCGGGCGAGGCACAGCGTGTCGAGGACGGGCCGTGGGAAGGGTGCGCCAAGTGCCCGCTCTGCCTCGAAATCCAGGAAACCCAGGTCGAACCGGTGATTGTGGGCGACGATGACGGCGCCCCCGGCGAAGGCGGCGAATCGTGAGACGGCGTCGGCCGCAGAGGGAGCGCGCGACACCATCGCTTTGGTGATGCCGGTGAGCCGTTCGACGACGGCGGGGACCGGCTCGGTGGGACAAACGAGCGTGGTGAATGTGTCGACGATGGCACCGTGCTGGATGCGTGCCGCCCCGATCTCAAGGATGGAAGACGTCCCGGGCCGGCATCCTGTCGTCTCGATGTCGACCGCGACGAACGAACCTGTGGCGAGGGGAGTGGGCGCGAGCATCTGGTTCCCGTGTGGTAGATGGGTTCCGAACATCCTACCATGTGGCGTTGTAGCGTGATGTCGGGCACAGAAGACATGGAATATCATAGAGTGTGGTGCATGGCTCGAACGCGACCGGATGGGGTGTTGGAATGACGTTCTTCATTGTAGAGCGAGTGACCGATGACGGCGGCCTGCGGCTTCCCGTGTCGGGCACGTTCGCCACTCGCGAGGAAGCGTTGGCCTCCCTGTCCGCCGCGGTCGCGTCCGGTGACGCCACCGTCACGGGCGGGCAGGTCTACGTGGTCGATCTGGAAACGGCCATTCCCGTGCTCGTGATGCCGGCGGCCGAGCGGGTCGTCCCCGGCCGCGAACCGGAGGGCGCCCAGGTGGTAGAGGCAGAACCGATGTCGTCCGCCACGGTCGAGGCG
>DSAI01000202.1 GCA_011372845.1 Actinomycetota bacterium | reverse complement strand
CTGCGCTTCGCTATCCGCGAGGGCGGCCGGACCGTCGGCTCGGGCCGTGTGACGAAGATCATCAAGTAGGCTTCTTGAAGGCCGTACAAGACGGAGGTAAGTGAGTTGGCGAACCAGAAGATCCGCATCCGGCTCAAGGCGTACGATCATGAGATCGTGGACAAGTCCACGAAGCTGATCGTCGAGACGGCGCAGAAGACCGGCGCCAAGGTGGCGGGACCGATCCCGCTTCCCACTGAGCGCAACCTGTACTGCGTCATCCGCTCGCCGCACGTGAACAAGGACAGCCGCGAGCACTTCGAGATGCGGACGCACAAGCGCCTCATCGACATACTCGAGCCCACCGCCAAGACGGTCGATTCACTGATGCGTCTCGATCTGCCGGCTGGCGTGGACATCGAGATCAAGCTCTAGGGTACCCCCGGCGCTCGCGGGCGCCGGTCACGATGCGCGGTCCTCTGGGAGGCGTCATGCGGTGTGGCGCACAGGGTCCCATAGACCGCACGGAAGAAAGGCACTGAGATGGCAACAGCGATACTCGGAAGGAAGCTGGGGATGACCCAGGTCTGGTCCGATGACGATCGGTTGATCCCGGTCACGGTCATCGAAGCCGGCCCCTGTGTCGTGTCCCAGGTCCGGACGGAAGACAGGGACGGCTACCGCGCTGTCCAGCTCGCGTTCGGTGACGTCAAGGAGTCGCGCTCCAACAAGCCGATGACCGGCCACTTCGCGAAGGCGGGAACCACCCCCAAGCGGTTCGTCGCTGAGGTTCCCGTTGGGGATGGCGATGACGTGAGACTCGGCCAGGTCGTGACGGTCGAGGGCTTCGAGGCGGGCCAGCAGGTACACATCACGGGGACCAGCAAGGGCAAAGGGTTCCAGGGTGTCATGAAGCGGCACAACTTCCGTGGCGGCCCTGGCGGCCACGGTTCGCACGCGCACCGTGAACCCGGTTCCGTGGGACAGGCCTCCACGCCGTCCCGCGTGTTCAAGGGTGTTCGGCTTCCGGGCCAGATGGGTGGCGACACCGTCACGGTCCGCAACGTCGAGGTCGTGCGCGTCGACGCCGAGCAGAACCTCATGCTCGTCAAGGGCGCGGTGCCCGGTGGCAAGGACAGCCTGCTGACGATCCGCCTCGCATAAGCGGCGCGTCGGTTCGCACTAAGGAGCAGATGAGATGGCAACTGTGGAAGTGAAAGACAGCACGGGCAAGAAGGTGGGGCAGGCCGACGTGGCGGATGCCGTGTTCGCGATCGAGCCCAACCCCTTCGCCGTGCATCAGGTCGTCCGTAGCCAGATGGCTGCGCGGCGTCAGGGCACGCACAGCGTGAAGGGTCGGAGCGACGTCTCCGGCGGTGGCGCGAAGCCGTGGCGCCAGAAGGGTACCGGACGTGCCCGCCAGGGCTCCATCCGGGCCGGACAGTGGAAGGGCGGCGGCGTCATCTTCGGCCCCACCCCCAGAAGCTACGCGTTCAAGGTGCCGAACAAGGTCGTCAAGCTCGCCATGCGCAGCGTGCTCTCTGCGAAGCGTGCCGACGGCGATCTCTTCGTCATCGACTCCTTCGGTCTCGAGGAGCCGTCTACCAAGCAGGCCGCCACCGTGCTTTCGGCGCTCGGCATCGACCGCAAGGTCACCGTCGTGGTGGACAACGACGACATCAACGCGCTGCTCTCGCTGCGCAACATCGAGCGGGCGCGCGTGATCACCGCCGCCGAGGCGAACACGTACGACCTCGTGGACAACACATGCCTGCTGTTCACGAAGCCGGCACTCGAGTGGCTCGAGGGGGTGCTGAGCTGATGCAGGCGCATGACATCATCATCCGGCCGATCGTGTCGGAGAAGAGCTACGACCTGATGGAGCAGAACCGCTACACGTTCGAGGTCCACAAGACCGCGAAGAAGGAGCAGATCGCAGCCGCGATCTCCGAGATCTTCGGCGTGACGGTCACCAAGGTGAACACCATGAACGTTGCTGGTAAACCGCGCAGACTCCGGTACAATAAAGGGCTGTCGCGCTCGTGGAAGAAAGCGATAGTCACCCTCAAAGAGGGCGACACGATAGATTTGTTCGCCGGCAGGTGATCCCGAGGTACTCCCGTTGACACGGGAGTACGACAGGGAATGGAGCCACCCGGCACCGTGGTAGAAGGAACATCCGGCGTCTGGCCGTTCGGGGCGTGAGTGGCTCCGAGTCCCAAGCGGCCCGGCAATCGGAGTGAAGGAGAGATGATGGGACTTAAGAAGTACAAGCCGACCTCACCGGGTCGTCGATTCCAGACGGTCGCCGATTTCTCGGAGATCACATCGACGACGCCGGAGAAGTCGCTGCTCGAGCCGCTGCCCCAAAAGGGTGGCCGCAACAACAACGGGCGGATCACCACCCGGCATCAGGGTGGTGGCCACAAGCGCCAGTACCGGAAGATCGACTTCAAGCGGAACAAGGACGGGATCCCGGCGAAGGTCGCGACGATCGAGTACGACCCCAACCGGTCCGCTCGCATCGCGCTCCTGCACTATGCGGACGGCGAGAAGCGTTACATCATCGCCCCCGAGAAGCTGCGGGTCGGTGACGCGATCATGTCCGGCCCCGGCGCCGACATCAAACCTGGTAACGCGCTGCCGCTGGAGAACATCCCCACCGGTACCGTGGTGCACGCGATCGAGCTGCAGCCGGGCAAGGGCGCGGCTATAGCGCGTTCGGCAGGCGCTTCCGCGCAGCTGATCGGCAAGGAGGGCCCTAACGCCATCCTGCGCATGCCGTCCTCCGAGATGCGCATGGTGCCGCTCACCTGCCGTGCGACCGTTGGCGAGGTCGGCAACAGCGAGCACGCCAACATCTCCATCGGAAAGGCCGGCCGCAATCGTCACCTTGGCAAGCGGCCGACCGTTCGTGGTACCGCGATGAACCCGGTCGACCACCCGCATGGCGGTGGCGAAGGCAAGAACAAGACCGCGGGTCGTCACCCGGTCACGCCGTGGGGTGTTCCTACCAAGGGCCACCGCACACGTGCGAAGCACAAGGCGTCCGACCGCATGATCATCCGCCGCCGCAAGAAGTAGCGGGAGAGGAAGTTATCGATGAGCAGAAGCCTTAAGAAGGGACCCTACGTCGAGCCGCGTCTCCTGAAGCGTATCCAGGACATGAACGAAGCCGGCGAGAAGAAGGTCATCAAGACCTGGTCACGTGCGTCGACCATCTTCCCGGAGATGGTGGGTCACACGGTTGCGGTGCACGACGGACGCAAGCACGTTCCCGTGTACGTGACCGAGTCCATGGTCGGCCACAAGTTCGGGGAGTTCTCCCCGACGCGGACGTTCCGCGGACATGCGGACGATCGCAAGAAGGGCAAGCGCTAGGACGCAGTCGTGTATCACTGACGCCGGGACGCCGCAGGGGCGCTCCGGATGACGGTCGGAGGTTTTCTCGAAATGGAAGCAAGAGCTACGGTGAAGTACTTGAGGGTGAGCCCGCGCAAGGCGCGCGAGGTCGTGGATCTCGTCCGCGGCAAGTCGGTGCCCGACGCCGAGGCGATCCTGAAGTTCACCCCGCGCGCTGCCGCAGAGGTGGTAGGCAAGGTGGTACACAGCGCCGCCGCCAACGCTGAGAAGCAGCACAGGATCAAGCCGGAGACGTTGTTCGTCTCCGAGGCCTTCGTCAACGAAGGGCCGACGATCAAGCGCATCCGCCCGCGCGCCATGGGCCGTGCGTTCCGTATCAACAAGCGCACGAGCCACATCACCGTGGTCGTGAAGCAGCGAGAGGAGGCGTAAAGGCATGGGCCAGAAAGTCTATCCCATCGGGTTCCGTCTCGGCATCACCGAGGAGTGGAGGAGCCGCTGGTATCAGGACAAGGGCTACAGCCAGACCCTGGCCGAGGACCTCGCGCTCAGGAAGTATCTGAAGGCGAAGCTGCGCCGCGCTGCCGTCTCGCGGATCGATATAGAGCGCAAGGGCGACAAGGTGTTCCTCGAGATCTGGACCGCGCGCCCGGGCATCGTCATCGGCAAGAAGGGCGCCGAGGTCGATGCGCTTCGCAAGGAACTGGAGCAGTTGGCCGGGCACCCCGTGGCCGTGAACATCGTGGAGGTGAAGCGTCCCGAGCTGGACGCGACCCTCGTTGCGCAGAGCGTTGCCGAGCAGCTCGTGGCTCGCGTCTCGTTCCGGCGTGCGATGAAGAAGGCGGTGACGAGCGCCATGAAGGGCGGCGCCCTGGGCATCCGTATCCAGTGCTCCGGCCGTCTGGGCGGCGCGGAGATGGGTCGCCGTGAGTGGTATCGCGAAGGCCGGGTACCGCTCCATACGCTCCGTGCCAAGATTGACTATGGCACCACCGACGCTGTCACCACTTTCGGTGTCATCGGCGTGAAGGTCTGGATCTACCGCGGCGACAAGCTGCCCGGCCAGACGATGACCGCTGCCGAAGAGGCCGCTCTCGTGGAGCGTCCGCGCCCCGACCGTTCGCGCGGTCGTCGCGGCGCCGGTAACGGAAGGAGGGGCTAGATGCTGCTCCCTAAGCGTGTCAAGCACCGCAAGGTGATGCGCGGCTCCCGTAAGGGTATCGCCAAGGGCGGTACCGAGATCGCAGTCGGCGAATACGGGCTGAAGGCTCTCGAGGCCGCATGGATCACCAACCGGCAGATCGAGGCGGCGCGTATCGCGATGACCCGCCACATGAAGCGTGGCGGCAAGGTATGGATCAACATCTTCCCGGACAAGCCCGTGACCCAGAAGCCGGCAGAGACCCGGATGGGATCCGGCAAGGGCAACCCCGAGAAGTGGGTGGCGGTCGTGAAGCCCGGCCGCGTGATGTTCGAGGTGGCCGGCGTGAGCGAAGAGGTCGCCAAGGAAGCCATGCGCCTCGCGGCGCAGAAGCTGCCGATCAAGTGCAAGTTCGTGACCCGTGCTGACAGTGGCGGTGAATCATAAGTGAAGAAGACAGACATCAAGGGTCTTGCTGAGAGCGAGATCGCAGAGAAGCTGAAGGAGAGCAGGACGGAATTGTTCAACCTCCGGTTCCAGCTCGCTACCGGTCAGCTCGACAATCCGCACCGCATCACGATGGTGAAGAGGGACATTGCGCGCCTGCACACAGAGTTGCGCAGCCGTGAGATCGCGGCGTCCAAGTCCCAGGCGCAGTAGGAGGACGGTAGATGAGTACTGAGCGTAACAGCCGCAAGGAGCGCCAGGGTGTCGTGGTCTCGGCCGCAGGAGAGAAGACCTGCGTAGTCCAGGTCCAGGACCGCAAGCGTCATCCGCTGTACGGCAAGATGATCACGCGTTCGGCCAAGTTCCACGCCCACGATGAGAACAACGAGTGCGGTGTTGGCGACGTCGTCCGCATCATGGAGACCAGGCCCATCTCGAAGATGAAGAGATGGCGTCTGGTGGAGATCGTAGAGAAGGCCAAGTAGAGCCTGACCGGCAACACGTGGAACGACGGTCCTCTCGGGTACGGATGAACGCCCGACGACCGGCGAGTGACGGAGGAAGAGCATGATCCAGGCGGAGACCCGGCTCAAGGTAGCCGACAACTCCGGAGCGCGACGGGTGGCCTGCATCAAGGTCCTCGGCGGCTCCAAGAGGCGCTATGCCCATGTCGGCGACACCATCGTGTGCGCCGTGAAGGAGGCTACCCCGAACGGGGCGGTCAAGAAGGGCGATGTCGTGAAGGCGGTCGTCGTCCGTACAAAGAAGGAGATGCGCCGGCCTGACGGCAGCTACATCAAGTTCGATGAGAATGCTGCCGTGATCATCGACGCCCAGGGCAACCCGCGAGGCACGCGTATCTTCGGTCCTGTGGCGCGTGAGTTGCGCGACCGCAAGTACATGAAGATCGTGTCGCTCGCCCCGGAAGTCCTGTAGGGAGGGCCTGAAGAGATATGGCGAATTCAATGACGATCCGCAAGGGCGATCGCGTGCGCGTCATCGCTGGCAAGGACAAGGGCAAAGAGGGCAAGGTCCTCCGCTCGGTGCCGGAGAAGCAGCGCGTCGTCGTGGAGAACGTCCACATGATCAATAAGCACACCCGCCCGAGCCAGAAGAACCAGCAGGGCGGCATCATCGAGATGGAGGGGACGATCCATGTCTCCAACGTGATGCTGGTGTGCCCCAACTGCAGTCAGCCCACCCGGGTAGGCCGACGCCGCGAGGATGGCGTCCGCACCCGCGTGTGCAAGTCGTGCGGTAAGGACATCGACAAGTAGAGCCGACGTCGCGATGCGACGTGGGCCAGAAGTCCCGCCGGGTCGGAAATCCGTCGGGCGAGAGAACACATCGGAGGTATGACGAGTGGCACCCAGACTGAAGGAGAAGTACCGCACGGAGGTCGTGCCGGCGCTCATGGAGCAGTTCGAGTACGGCAACGTGCATCAGGTCCCGCGTCTGGAGAAGATCGTCGTCAACATTGGCGTCGGTGCGGCGACCCAGGACGCGAAGCTTCTCGAGAACGCGATCAACGACCTGACGATCATCACTGGCCAGAAGCCAGCGATTACGCGTGCCAAGAAGTCCATAGCGAGCTTCAAGCTCCGCCAGGGCATGCCGATCGGCTGCAAGGTCACGCTTCGCGGTGATCGTATGTGGGAGTTCTTCGACCGGCTGCTTTCGACGGCGCTGCCGCGCATCCGCGACTTCCGCGGTGTGAGCGGGAAGGCGTTCGACGGTCGCGGCAACTACTCGCTCGGTGTCAACGAGCAGTTGATCTTCCCGGAGATCGACTACGACAAAGTGGACAAGATCCGTGGCATGGACATCACCTTCGTCACGAGTGCGGATACAGATGAAGAGTGTCGAGCGCTGTTCGACCAGTTCGGATTCCCGTTCAAGCGGTAGAGAAGACGCGGGTCGCCCGGGGATCCGGGTCACCCACTTCGAGGAGGTTCGTCAAGTGGCAAAGAAGTCGATGATCGCCAAGGCAAAGCGGGCGCCGAAGTTCGCCGTGCGCACCGTGAACCGCTGCAACCGTTGCGGCAGGCCGCGCGCGTACTACAGGCAGTTCGGCCTCTGTCGCGTGTGTCTGCGCGAGCTGGCGAGCCGCGGTGAGCTGCCCGGTGTCCGTAAGGCCAGCTGGTAGGCCGTATCCAGACCCGGGTAACGGGTCCACAAGGCGCACCGGTCAAGGGCCGATGCGAACCGGTGGACACGGGCAGTCCCGAATCATAGGAGGTAGTCGAGAACATGAGCATGACTGATCCCATCGCTGACATGCTGACGCGTGTCAGGAACGCGAACAATGCGTTCCAGGCTTCGACGACGATGCCGTCGTCGAACAAGCTCGTCGCGATCGCCAAAATCATGAAGAGTGAGGGCTACATCGAGGACTACGAGGTAGTCCCCGGTGAGCCTCAGGCCACGCTGAGTATCACGCTCAAGTACGGGCCGAAGAAGCAGCGGACCATCACCGGTCTGCGCCGTATCAGCAAGCCCGGTCTTCGTGTGTACGCCAAGAAGGACGAACTCCCCCGCGTGCTCGGTGGTCTCGGCATAGCCGTGATCTCCACTTCGCAGGGTGTCATGACCGAGAAGCAGGCCCGTGCCGCCGGTGTCGGCGGCGAGGTGCTTGCCTACATCTGGTAGTCGGACCGGAGCGAAAGGAGCCGAGCTGTGTCACGTATCGGCAAGCAGCCCATCCCGGTCCCGGCCGGGGTGGAAGTCACCATCGAGGGAACGGATGTCACCGTCAAGGGGCCGAAGGGCGTCCTGTCGCAGTCGTTCGACCCGGATATGCAGATCACGCTTGAGGACGGTGCTGTCCTCGTTCGCCGTCCCACCGACGG
>DSAI01000007.1 GCA_011372845.1 Actinomycetota bacterium | reverse complement strand
TCTGGGCGGCGTTCCGCGGTGCGTCGCACCGATTCACGCCGACGCCACGCGGCGATGCGCGCGTGGTCACCACTCAGAAGGACATCGGGGACGCGCATCCCCTCGAACTCCGCGGGGCGAGTGTATTGAGGATACTCCAGAAGGCCATCGGAGAACGACTCATCCGCGGCGGATTCGGTGCAGCCGAGCACACCCGGCTGAAGCCTCGCGACCGAATCCACGAGCACCAGAGCCGGAAGCTCGCCACCGGTGAGCACATAATCCCCGATGGATACCTCGACGTCGGCGCGCGAGAGGATTCGGTCGTCGAACCCTTCGTACCGGCCACAGACGATGACGAGACGTGGATGCGCAGCGAGCTCCCGCACGAGCGCCTGGTCCAGGGGCCGTCCCTGGGGCGACATCACGACGATGAACGCAGGTTGCGGATCGATGTCGACCATGGCATCGAGCGCCTGATGGACCGGTTCGGGCTTCATGACCATGCCCGGCCCGCCCCCAAAGGGATAGTCGTCCGTGGTGCGGTGGCGATCCGCCGTCCAATCCCGCAGGTCGTGCACCGCCACGTCGACGGTGCCGCCTGATATGGCACGTCCCAGTATCGAGGCCTGCAGCACGGGTTCGAACATATCGGGCAGGACCGTGATGATGTCGATCCTCATGGCGTGCCACCGTTCTCGTCGATCAGGCCGTCGAGCAGCGTGACGTGAAGCACGCGGTTCTGATCATCGACCTGCCGCATCACGTCCGCTATCACCGGGACGAGCACCTGGCCGAATGGGCCGCCCTCCACCACGAGCACGTCGTTGGCTCCGGTGGTGATGCGCTCTGTGACCCGTCCGATGTCGCCACGTATGGAGTCGCGTACCGTGTAGCCAAGAGACGCCTCGTCCCGGGTGGGCGCTTCGGGCAGGTCGCTCTCCCGGGCGAGCAACCACCGGCCGACGAGGTCATGGGCAGCGGCCGCATCCGCGACCTCGGACAACCTTACGAGAGTCCCCTTGGAGACCGGACGGATGTCGCCGAGCTCGTATCGGCGGACCTCAGCGCGGGGCGGAACGACCCAAACCATCAGCTCGTCGAGATCATGCGCCGAGAGGCCGTCGGCCAACGCCACGACGACCTCCCCTGTGGTTCCGTGAACCTTCGTCACACGTCCGACCCTGCGGTACGGAGCAGGCATCGCTCAGCCGACGACCTCTACCGTGGCGTCAGAGCCGTTGAGCGACGCCGCAGCCCTCACGAGCACGCGGAGCGATTTCACGACGCGCCCCTGCCTGCCGATGACCTTGCCTACGTCATCCGGATGGACAGTGACCTCGTATGTAGTGAGCGCATCCGTCTCCTGCTTGTCGATCGCCACCTCTTCGGGGTGCTCGACCAGTGAGGTCACAACGTACGTGACCAAAGCATCGACGTCAGCGTCGCGTGTCATCACTACTCAGCCGCCTCGGCAGTCTCTGCCTCGGCTGGCTCCGCGGATTCCTCGACCTCGGGCTCGGCGGCGGCCTCAGGGGCCTTCGCCTCTGCTTCGGCTGCGGCCTTGGCGTCGGCTTCCGCCTTTGCCTGAGCCTTCTTCGAAAGCGTCTCAGCCTTCTCCGGTGTCTTCGCCTCAGGGTCGTTGGCGATGGCGAGCAGCTTCGCCACGGTGTCGCTCGGGGTCGCGCCCTTGGCGATCCAGGCGTCGATCTTCTCGACATCGAGCTCGATGGTGGACGGCTCGGTACGCGGGTTGTACCGGCCGAGGATCTCGATGAAACGGCCGTCGCGAGGAGCGCGTGAGTCGGCCGCGACGACGCGGTAGAACGGGGTCTTCTTCGCGCCCGCGCGAGCAAGGCGAATCTTGACTGCCAAAACCTTCACCTCCGTGTAAATGGCCTATGCGTGGCCACTCGTGAGCAAAAGCAGCGACTAATGATACGAGATGGGACTGTGCAGGTCAAAAGGGGCTTTGCGCGGACAAGACGGCTACAGGCCACCCGGCATACCCGGCATGAACGGACCGCGTCGTCTCCCCTTCTTGCCCTGCCGTTCCGCCACCTGGAACTGTTTCATCATCTTCTTCGCCTGAGCGAACTGCTTGAGGAGTTGGTTCACATCGTATACCGAGACCCCCGAGCCGACCGCGATGCGTTCGCGACGCGATCCGTTGATGATCGAGGGCTTGGCACGCTCTCGCGGCGTCATCCCACGGATGATGGCCTCCGTTCGCGCGAGCGCCCCCTCATCGACCTCGGCATCCTTGGGGAGCTTGTTGGCGCCGGGGATCATCTTGAGGATGTCCGAGAGCGAACCCATCTTCCGCACCTGCTGGAGCTGTGAGAGGAAGTCGTCAAGGGTGAACTCGCCGGACCGCAAGCGCGACTCCATGTCGGCGGCCGTTTCGGCATCGATCGAGTCCTGGGCCTTCTCGATCAGGGTGACCACGTCGCCCATGCCGAGGATACGCTTGGCCATGCGCTCAGGATGGAAGGCCTCAAGCGCGTCGAGCTTCTCTCCGAGGCCGACGAACTTGATCGGCCGTCCGGTGACCGAGCGGACCGAGAGGGCCGCGCCGCCTCGTGCATCGCCGTCGAGCTTGGTCACTATGACGCCGTCGAAGTCCACGCGTTCGGCGAACGCCTTGGCGGCAGTCACGGCGTCCTGTCCGGTCATCGCATCCACGACCATGAGAACCTGGTCGGGCCGGATCGCGTCCCGTATGGCGGCAGCCTCGTCCATCATCTGTTCGTCTATGTGGAGGCGGCCGGCGGTGTCGACGATGACCACGTCGCGCATCCGGTCGATCGCCTCGCGGACACCCGCGCGTGCGATATCGACCGGTTCAGCCCCGTCCTGCCGGTAGACCGGGACACCCAGTTGGGAGCCGAGCGCCTCCAGCTGGTCGATCGCTGCCGGGCGGTACACGTCGCATGCCACCATCATCGGGCTCTTGCCATGCTGTTGGAGCAGGCGGGCAAGTTTCGCCGAGGCGGTGGTCTTGCCTGATCCCTGAAGACCTACGAGCATGACGATCGAAGGCATACGGCCGGAGAACACCAGCTTCGACTCCGTGCCCCCCATGAGGGTGGTGAGCTCCTCGAGGACGATCTTGACCACCATCTGGCCGGGAGTCAGGCTCTTCATCACGTCCTGGCCGACCGCCCGTTCGCGGACGGCGGCAACGAACGTCTTCACGGTCCGGAAGTCCACATCGGCCTCGAGCAGAGCGAGGCGCACCTCGCGCATCGCTGCGTCGACGTCGTCCTTGGACAGGACTCCCCTGCCGGTCAGCTTGCTGAAGACCTCCTGGAGACGGTCGGTGAGATTCTCGAACACGGCATACCTCCGGACGGTGACACGCGGCTCGGAGCTGCAGCGGCTACTCGACGCCTCCGAGCCTGTGCAGCGGGAACACGATAGCGACAACCCTACCATTGACGGCTGACACGGGCACAGGCCCCACGATGCGACTGTCGTATGAGACACCCCTGTTGTCACCCGCGATGTAGACCATGCCGTCGGGAACGACGAACGGAGGAGCGTAGAAGTCCTCGTGTTCGGGGACCTCGCCGTAGCAGTAGGGCGCCAGATCCCCGTTCACGTAGATACGGTCACCGAAGACCTCGACCGTGTCGCCCCCGATCGCGACGACGCGCTTGATCACACGCACGCTGCGTCCGTACTCGTCGGGGACGTTCACCGAAAGGACATCGCCGACAGCGGGCTCCGGGTAGCCCTTCGTAAGAAGGATCCTGTCCCCGTTGAGGAGGGTCGGCGCCATGGAGGGACCGTCGATTCGGATGGTCGTGAACACCACGTAGAAGACGGTGATGAAGATGCCGAGCGCAAGGGCAAGGATGGCAGCCGCCACAAGGAGCCGCCTGTCGCTCTCGCGCCACGGGATGAAACGGTGTTCTTCCATGCGTGTCAGTCGAAGTCGCCGACGAGCGCAGTGGCGAACGAACGGGGGTCGAACCGCTCCAGGTCGTCGAGCCCCTCACCTACCCCGATGCGGACCACGGGCACGGCGATGCCGCAGGCGACCGCAACGACGATGCCTCCCTTGGCGGTACCGTCGAGCTTGGTCAGTATCACACCGTCGAGGTCGAGGGCGCGATCGAACTCCCGTGCCTGCACCAGACCGTTCTGGCCGGTGGTAGCGTCCACCACCAATACAGTGCGCACAGGGAAGGGACTCTCCCGCTCGGCTACCCGCTTGATCTTCTGGAGCTCCGCCATCAGGTCGGGCGAGGTATGGAGGCGTCCCGCGGTGTCGATGATGATGATCTCCGCGTCGCGCTCGCGCGCCTCGGAGATGGCGTCGTAGGCCACGGCGGCCGGATCGGCCCCGTGGGCCCGCTCGACCACCGGAACCCCCGCGCGTTCGCCCCACACACGGAGTTGTTCGATCGCGGCTGCCCGGAACGTATCGCCGGAGCCGATCACCACGGAGCGCCCCATGGCCGAAAGCTGAGCGGCGAGCTTCCCCACGCTGGTGGTCTTCCCGGTGCCGTTGACGCCGACCATCAGGATGCATGCGGGACCAGAGTCGAAGGGATCGTCGCCAGGTACGGTGACCTCGGCAGCGATCTCGTCAACGAGCCTGTGGACCACCGCGGGCGCATCCGCCAGCGCTTCGCGAGCGGCGGCTCGCCTGAGGCGTTCCACCATCTCCGACGCCGCCTGGGCACCCATGTCGGCGAGGATCAGCGCCTCTTCGAGTCCGTCCCAGAAGTCATCGTCGAGGTCGGGACCGCGCCGTAGCAGTACGTTGAGGCTTCCGCCTAGCTGCTCCCTGGTCCGGGAGAGCCCCTCGCCAAGACGCTTGTACCAGGGCGCTTGCGTCATGCGGACGCCCCGTGGGGAAGGGCGCGGTCGAGCTTCTGGCTGACCACCTTGCTGACACCGTCGGCCTGCATGGAGACGCCATACAGCACGTCGGCCATCTCCATTGTCCGTCGCTGGTGCGTCACGATGATGAACTGGGTGTGATGCCGCATGCTGTCGACGAACGCGATGAACCGACGCAGGTTGGTGTCGTCGAGCGCGGCTTCCACCTCGTCCAGGATGTAGAACGGGCAAGGCCTGGTGCGATAGACGGCGAAGAGCAACGCGAGCGCGGTGAGTGACTTCTCTCCGCCCGAGAGCAAGGTCATCTTCTGGAGGCGCTTGCCTCGCGGTTGCGCGATCACCTCCACACCGGTGTTCTCGGGATCGTCCGGTTCAGTGAGCGTGAGAGAGGCGTTCCCACCGGGGAACAGCACGCTGAAGACTTCCTGGAAGTGAGCGTCAACGAGCTCGAACGTGTCGAGGAAGCGGTCGCGAACCTTGCGGTCTATCGCCGCGACCACCTTCTGCAGCGCCTTGCGGCTCGCCATCAGGTCGTCCAACTGCAGCTGCATGAAGTCACGGCGTTCCTGGAGACCGGAGAACTCCTCCATCGCGACCGGGTTGACCGGACCGAGGTTGGAGATTCGCTTGCGCAGCCTCATGGCGCGGTCGCCGGCCGAAGCGCGATCCTCTACCGGCGGGATCTCCAGCGCCCGCTCGATGGGTACGCCGAGGTCCTCCACGATCCGCTTCACTGCAGCGGTGACCTGCACCTCGAGCGCAGCCTTGTCCACACGCACGTCCGCCATGGTACCGCTCGCTGCCTCCACGGCCGCTTGCGCCTGACGCACCGCCTCCTGACCGTCATGGATCGTCTGCCGGAGCGACTCGGAGTCCGCCTGCTCGAACCGGGCGCGATCACGCAGCTTGTCGGCCCAGTGCTCGCTTCGCTCCAGCAGAACCTGGTAGAGCGCATGGAGCGGCTCGACACGGGCGCGGAGCGTCTCGAGCGCCTCGGCCATCTCTCCTGAGTGCGTCACGGCGTGTTCCAGCTCGCGCAGCTCCGAGGTGAGGGCGGCCTGCCGACGCTTGAGATGGACCTCGCGCTCGGAGACCGCGGCGATCTCCACCTGGCAGGCGCCAAGACGGTTGGCGACCTCGCTCTCCACCCTGAACCGCGCGTCCCGGTCCTCACGCATCGCCACGGCCGAGTCCTCGAGCTCCTCGATGCGTGCGAGCCCCGTGTCGATCCTCTCGATGAGGGCGCGCTGTGCGGGCCGGTCCTTCGCGGTCTTCTCCTCGATCTGCCTGACCCGCAGGTCGATCGACGCGGCCTCGGTATCCGAATCGGTGACGCTCTGTTCGAGCCGACCGACCTCCTCGCGAAGCGATGCCTCCTCACCGGTGAGCGTGGCCAGCTCCTGGCCGAGGGCGAGCGCTTCCTCTTGCGCCGCGCTGAGCGACTCGCCCGCCGCCACGAGCGCCGCTTCCGCCGCGCCGACCTCGGAATCGAGGGCCGCGTAACGATCATTGAGCTCGACGAGCTGGCGCTTCCGGGCTATCACACCGGCGTCTTCGTCGAGGTTCGGCCCCCTGCGGAGACGGCCGCCGGACCAGGCCATGTGGCCCTGTGGTGTGACGAGCCGCCATGGGCCATCGGCGTCGGCGATGGCTTCGTCAAGCGAGTCGACGACGCGCACATCCCCGATCAGAGCGTGCAGCGCGCGGCGCAGGTCATCAGGGACGGTGATGCGGTCGACGAGACGCACGCCCGGACCGTCCGCGGGGAGTTCCGCCGTCCTGACGTCATCCACTGCGAGCAGCGAGAAGTCAGAAGCACCGTTCTCCTCAAGCACAGCGAGAGTGCGCCGCAGGTCGCTGCTGCTCCGGACGAGCACACAGAAGACGTCGGCGCCGAGCGCCCGCTCTACGACCTGTTCGTACTCCGCAGGAACGGTGATGTGATCCGTGACGGGTCCGATGACGCCCGGGGAACCATCGTCCCGGGCCAGCAGCGTCGCGAGGGCCGGAGATGCGCTCTCGAAGGCCCGGTCTACCTCCTCGAGGCCACGGATGCTTGCGCGGACCTCGGCGAGCTCGTTCCTGAGCCTGTCCAGTGCGACGCGCTTGGACTCGGTCAGCCGGACGTGCTTGTCGACCTCGGACGCCGCGAGATCGCGCTCCTTCCCGGCTCGCGCGATCCGCTTCTCAAGATGATCGAGCCGGTTCCGTCGGGCCGACAGGGTCTGCATCAGGGCCGAGCGGCTGTCGCGGACGGCCGTGGCGCGCTCCTGGAGGATCTCCGATTCGAGAGCGAAGCCGGAGAGCGCCTGCTGGACGTCCGTAAGCTCGGTGCGCGCGTCGTCAACGTCCTTGCGCGTGCGCCGGCTCTCCGTCATCACACGGGTGAGCGCTTCCTCGGCGGCAAGACGCTCCTTGCGCGCCGTCTCCGACTCCCTGCGCAGTTCACCGAGTTGCGTGTAAAGCGCCTGGATCTTGGCTTCCGTGACGGCCCGCTCCTCGGCGATCTGCTCGAGCTCTTGCGTCCTGGCCTCGAGCCGCGCGCCGCTCTGGTGGAACTTCTGACGGAGTTCGGACAAGCGCTCGACGAGGTTCTTGCCTTTCTCCTCCAGCAGGAGCAACCCCGAGTTGGTCCGTTCGAGAACGGACTGCAGTCGCCGGCGCTGCTCTGAGAGGTCGCCGACGAAGAGGCCCTTCTCCTCGAGAAGCGACTGGAACCTGGCGAGCTCACGTTCCTTCTCAGCCAGACGATACCGCGCCAGGTCGACCTCGGCGTCCCGCTCGCGCTCCCGCCGCTCAAGACCGTCCCACTGGTCCTGCAGCGCCCGGAGGTCCCCCACCGCGAGGGCGACCTCGAGATCGCGCAGCTCGGCCTCGATCTCGCGGTACTCGCGCGCCTTGTCGGCCTGTCTTTGCAGCGGCTTGAGCTGGCGGTCGATCTCGGTGAGGACGTCGCGTATGCGGTC
>DSAI01000070.1 GCA_011372845.1 Actinomycetota bacterium | reverse complement strand
TCATCTTCATCGTGTTCGGGTTGGCCACGCTGGTCTCCGCGTTCGTGGCCCGGTGAACCGGCGGATCGCGCGGTACACTACGAGACGCACGACGGAACGGAGATGATGGTCGCGTGACGGTGCTCCTGCATGCATGCTGCGGACCCTGCCTCCTCGAGCCGTACGACGCGCTCGCGGCCGACGCCGAGGTCGTGGTCTGTTACGCCAATCCGAACATCCATCCCGCCGAGGAGTACGCCCGGCGGCGTGACACGCTGCTCGACTACGCCGAGGACGCCGGGATCACCGTCATCGAGCTCCCGTACGAGCCTGCGCGGTGGGCCGAGGCGACGTCGCCCGCCGCGGAGCGTCCGGAGCGGTGCAGGGCGTGCTACCGGCTGCGGATCGGCATGGTCGCGGCTGAGGCGGCACGGCGCGGGTACGATGCCGTTGCGACCACGCTCAGCGTCAGCCCCTACCAGGATCCTGATGCCATCGCCGAGGAGGGGGCGGCCGCGTGCGCCGAGGCGGGTGTCCGCTTCATCGTGACCGACTTCAGGGAGCGCTATCCCGAGGCGACGCGCCGTTCTCGCGAACTCGGCATGTACCGCCAGAACTACTGCGGGTGCGCTCCGAGCCAGGCGGAGGCAGCGGTCGAACGCGAGGAGCGGCGGGCCGCGCGCAAGGAAGCGAAGAGGGCCGCCCGTGAGGCCGCGGACCGCGCCTCGGCGGACGAGGGTGACGCTCGATGAAGCGGCGTGATGATGCGTCCCCGGGCGGACCGCCTGCGGTACACTGCCGCCAGGGTATCCGTTCCGAAAGGCCGCGCACGTGAGGACCGATGATTTCGATTACGACCTGCCGAGCGGGCTGATCGCGCAGCACCCGGTCGAGCCGCGCGACTTCTGCAGGCTGCTGGTCCTGGACCGGGTGAGCGGCCAGATCGACCACAGGCGCTTCACCGACGTGCTCGAATACCTGCGCGCAGGGGACGTTCTTGTGGTGAACGAGACGCGCGTGCTTCCGGCTCGACTGCACGGCGCCAAGGACGAGACCGGTGGCGCTGTGGAGGTCCTGCTCCTCCGCAAGCAGTATGGCGACACCTGGGAGTGTCTCGTGAAGCCCGGACGCCGGCTCAAGCCGGGTGCGCGGATCGTCTTCGGCGACGGTGAGTTGACCGGACTCGTGATCGACGTGCTGGAGGGGTCCGGCGTGAGGCTCATCCAGTTCCACACCACGTCGGGCCGCTTCATCGACGCCGTTCACCGTCTCGGCGAGATGCCGCTGCCGCCGTACATCACCGAGCCGCTGAGCGACCCGGAGCAGTACCAGACGGTCTACGCCACGGACGAGCACAGCGTGGCGGCGCCCACTGCGGGGCTTCACTTCACGCGTGGACTGCTCGATGAGGCGCAGCGCGCCGGCGTGCACATCGGGACCGTGGAGCTCGACGTGGGGCTCGACACGTTCCGTCCTGTGGCCGAGGAGGACCCGGCCGACCACGTCATCCACACGGAACACTACCGGGTACCGGGATCCACCGCCGATGCCGTCAACGACGCGCGGGCCCGCGGGAACCGGGTGATCGCCGTGGGGACGACCGCAGTGCGGGCTCTGGAGAGCGCGTACAACGAGCAGACCGGGCTCGTCGAGTCTGCCGAGGGCGCCACGGACCTCTTCATCCTGCCCGGTTTCTCGTTCGGTGTGGTGGATGCGCTGATAACGAACTTCCATGTCCCGCGCTCGACGCTTCTGATGATGGTGAGCGCGTTCGCCGGACGCGACCTGATCATGCGCGCGTACGACGCAGCGCGAGCGGAGAAGTACCGCTTCCTCTCCTTCGGCGACGCCATGCTGATCCTGTAGGCGTGCGTTGGGCCTGTCGCACTACGGGACGGGCTCCCACCAGGTCCAGTAGGGGTTGCCTGCGGCCGGGTCGTCGGGGGATGTGCCCGGCGCCACGGCGAACCCGTCGGCCATGTCCCCGGCCGGTGGGACATACACGTCCACGTTCAGGTCGTCGAAGCCGATGAGCGTGAACGCAGGCGAACCGTCGGCCTCTGCCGTCTCGAACCGTGAGGGCAACCGGGGCCACGTGCCGAAAGCGGGTATCGCCTGATCGGTCACAAGCGCGTACTCGCGCAGGCCGAGAGTCCTCACCACTCGCTCGAAGCCCATGACGCCACCGTTGGACGTGCGCACGAAGATCGTCGCCGGGTCGTCGGGGTCGGCGATGACCGCGCGCTCCCGGGGACCCTCCGGGTCATCGAGGTCGCTTACCGTGACACCCTGTGTCGTTGCCTCCGAGGGGATCTCGAGCAGTTCCCCGGTGTGCACGTACACGGTCTCGTTCCACATCACGTAGGGTGGGGCGGGCATAGTCGTGGACGGCGCGTCCTCTGCGGGAGCCTCGCCGAGCGCCTCAGCGCTCTCCTCGGCGCCACGGTCGCCTGCGTCGTCCGCTACCGTCGCGTCGATCGTGTACGAATCGAGCGACTGCTCAAGGTCCGCCTCCGAGCCCGTCAGCCCGGCCTGGCCGATCAGAGCGAGGGATGCGACCACTCCCACGAGGAGTACCGCAGCCGCGGACACGAACGCGGTCATGCGTGGCTGCCACCACGACGGGAGGAGCCCTCTGCGCGAGGGTTGCGCCGGTCCTGCGGTCCCGAACATCGCGGTCTGTCGGGCGGGTGCCGCCTTCAGAGCGTCCGCCTCGGCGCGAGTGGCCTCGATGATCCTCTCGACGAGCGGGGCCGGAGCCCGCGGAGGCGCCACGTGTCCCATCCGCGCAAGGGTCTCCGCGAACGCAGCGCACTCAGGGCAGGTCGCGCAGTGAGCATGCGCGCGGTCCAACAGCCCGGGTTCCACCGGTACACCGTCATATGCCGCAGAGAGCGTCTCAGCCGCTTTGAGGCAGTCCATCGTGGTCACCTCCCTCCGCCATCCGGAGAATGTGGGTCAGCGCTCGCCTCGCGCGGAACACCCTCGACTTCACTGTGCCTTCGGGGATGCCCAGCGTCCCCGACGCCTCGGCGTACGTCAGTCCGAACAGCCCCACTGCGCCGAGGGCCTCGCGTTCTTCCGGTGGAAGCGTGGCGATCGCGACCTCGAGTGCGCCTGCGAAGGCCACATCATCGGAGAAGTCTGCCTGGGAGAGGGGCTCGAGGTCGACCGGGTCGAGAGGCAGCGGCGTGCGCTTGCCAGCACGCACCATATCGAGGCAGACGTTCCGCGTGACCCGGTACAGCCAGGTGCTGAGACGGGCCCGGCCATCGAAGCTGCCGAGGCTGCGGAACACCTTGAGGAACACCTCCTGCGTCGCGTCTTCGGCGGTCGGCACATCGCCGAAGAAGCGCAGCGCGTGCGCGTAGACCGCGTCGGCATGGAGACGGACGAGCGTCGCATAGGCGCTGTGGTCGCCTGATGCGGCCGCGGCGACCAGATCGGCGTCGCTCGTCACGCGAGTGACCATGCCCACATCCCCTAAGACGGTCTGGAAGTGCTACGGGTTCATCGAGAGAAGCATACCCCGATGCCTGGTAGAATCTGCCCCATGTCATCGTTCTCGTTCGACCTCATCGCACACGACACCGGCACAGAGGCGCGTGCGGGGTGCTTCCAGACCCCGCACGGCGTCATCAACACCCCCATGTTCATGCCGGTGGGGACACGGGCCACTGTCAAGGGCGTCACTCCCGCGCAGCTCCGCGAGATCGGGGCGGAGGTCGTCCTTGCCAACACGTACCACCTGTTCCTCCGTCCCGGCGCCGATATCGTCCGGGAGGCGGGAGGGCTGCACCGCTTCATGGGGTGGGACAGGCCCATCCTGACCGACTCGGGCGGTTTCCAGGTGTTCAGTCTCGCCGACACGCTGCAGCTCACCGACGATGGCGTGGAGTTCCGCTCCATCGTGGACGGAGCCCGGCACTTCTGGACCCCCGAGGAGAACATGGCGGTCCAGGAGGCGCTCGGAGCCGACATCATCATGCAACTCGATCAGTGCCCGCCGTACCCGGCCGAGAAGCCGATGGTGGCCGAGGCGGTGCGCAGGTCTGCTGAGTGGGCCGCGCGCTGCAAAGCCGCCCACTCCCGGGAAGACCAGGCGCTCTTCGGCATCGTGCAGGGTGGCGTCTTCGGTGATCTGCGGGCTGATAGCGTTGCGCGTTGTGCTGAGATAGGGTTTCCCGGATACGGCATCGGCGGCTACTCGGTAGGGGAGCCGCACGACCTGATGCTCGAGAGCCTCGCTCCGGTCGCCTCGGCTCTCCCGGCGGATCGCCCCCGCTATCTCATGGGAGTGGGCAACCCGACCACCATGCTCGAGGCGATCGGACTCGGGGTGGATCTCTTCGACTGCGTGCTGCCCACCCGGACCGCTCGTACCGGCACGGCGTTCTCGTCCGAAGGGCGTATGAACCTGAAGAACGCGCGGTACACGCGTGATCACGGTCCGATCGACCCGGCGTGTTCGTGTCCCGTGTGCGCCACCTACACGCGTTCGTACGTGCGCCATCTCGTGTCCACGAAAGAGATGCTCGGATCGACACTGCTGTCGATCCACAACTTGTATGTGCTGGTCGATCTGGCCCGGTCCGCGCGCATTGCGATCGAGGAGGGGCGCTACTCCGCGTTCCTCGAACAGTGGCGGAACAGCCCTGGTCACGACGACTACTGAAGTCGCTCCGGGCCGCGGTCACGTGCGACGCGATGGCCGTGTGCATCGTGTTGATGGAGCCGTTTTGCACTGATGCTATGATGCGTTGATGCGCTCGCGCCGTAAGGGCGCGATGCTCGTGTGTGAAGTCATGGAGGTCTCACCATGGAACAGTACGGTCAGCTGCTTTCTCTCGTCGTCATCTTCGGGGCGTTCTACCTGTTGATGATTCGTCCGCAACAGAAGCGCCAGAAGGAGCATGCCGCTCTTGTGGCGTCGCTTGCCGAGGGGGACCGGGTCGTCACGATGGGCGGGTTGTACGGCACGGTGCGCACCATCGACGGTGACCGGGTAGGTCTTGAGGTCGCCCCCGGCGTGGTGATCGAGTTCGCCCGGTCCGCAGTGGCGTCACGTCTCGAGGTATAGGGTCGCCCTCCGGGGCGCGAGGAAGAGGGGATAGTCGAACCAGATGAAGCTGAAGCCAACGAACGCCTGGGCCCTGATTGCGTTGGCCCTGTTGCTCGCCGTCTCGGTGTGGTCGTTCTGGCCGGTCGAGGAGAAGATAACGCAGGGTCTGGACATCAAGGGCGGCCTCTCGGTCACGCTCACGGCGTCACCACTGGGTGCCGGGGAACTGACCGAGGAAACGATGAGCCGGGTGGAGACGATTCTGATCGAGCGCGTGAACGGGTTCGGAGTGAGCGAAGCCAGCGTGCAGCGCCAGGGGCAGCGGTCCTTCCTCGTGCAACTTCCCGGCGTGCAGAACGCACAGGACGCGCTCAGGTTGCTGGGCGAGCCCGGCAAGCTGGAGTTCGTGGATCTGACCAGCGTCACCGATACCGCCACGCTCGACCTCATCGCGCAGCAGCTGGAGGCCGAATACTCGGGCGAGGAGACGACGCTCCCGCAGCTCGATCCCGAGGGGTACGAGCCGTTCATGACCGGCGAGGTCGTGACCGATGCCCGTGTCACCACCGACGAGTACGGCAATCTCGCCGTGTCTATCTCCATGAGCGGCGAGGGTGCCGACGTGTGGGGCGATGTGACGACGCGTTTGTCGGCCACCCGTGGTCAGGTCCTGATCGCGCTGGACGGCCGGGCGAAATCAGCCCCCGCGGTCCAGACGCCGATCCTCGACGGCGACACGCTCATCACCGGCAGTTTCACCGTGGACGAGGCCAAGGGCCTCGCGGCGATCCTGCAGTCGGGAGCTATGCCCGCCGAGGTGGCGATCGATGAGTCGCGACTCGTGGGACCGACCCTTGGCAAAGAATCGCTCGACCAGGGGCTGCTGGCGGGTCTTGTAGGACTCGCACTGGTGGCAGCGTTCATGGTCGCCTACTACCGTGGCCTGGGTCTCGTGAGCATCGTGGCCCTCGTGGCGTACGCGCTGCTCATGCTCGGCTCGCTCGGCATCCTCTCGCGGATGAACGCCTTCGCTCTCACCCTTCCGGGCATCGCCGGTCTGATTCTGAGTATCGGTGTGGCCGTCGACACGTCGATTCTCATATTCGAGCGTCTCAAGGAGGAGATCGAGGCCGGCAGGACGCACCGCAGCGCAGCGAAGTCGGCGGTGCGGCATGCGATCGGCACCAGCATCGACGCCGACATCGTGACCCTCGTCTCGGCCATCGCGCTCTACGCCCTCGCGATCGGTCCGGTGCGCGGCTTCGCGTTCACCCTGATACTGGGCATCGCGATCGACCTTGTGGCGGCGCTCCTGTTCACCGGTCCGATCGTCCGCATGCTTGCCGAGGGGACGATGTCGAAAGCGCCTGCTTTCTGGGGAGTGAAAGGGGGCGATACCCGTGGCTAAGACACGCATCGATTTCATGGGAAAGAAGAAGTACTTCTTCGCGCTGTCGGGCGCACTTGTCGCGATCAGCATCGCCGCACTCCTCATCAGGGGCTTGACGTTCGGCATCGACTTCCAGGGCGGGACCACGATGACGCTTTCGGGCGCCGAGGGGGTCACCACGGAGGACGTGCGTGCCGCGCTTGAGGAAGCAGGCGTTCCGGATACCTCCAACGCCACCATCCAGCCCACCGACGACGGCGGTTTCATCGTGCGGACCGCGGAGTCGGATACGGCACGGGCCCAGGAGGCGTTCTCGGCGGTAAGCGAGATGCTCGGCCTTCCCCCGCAAGACGCGAACGTCACGACCATCGGACCCGGCTGGGGCGACAACGTGACCGAGGCGTCGCTGGTGGCGCTCGCCGTTTCCATCGTCGCCATTCTCATCTACATCTCGCTCCGGTTCGAGTACAAGATGTCGCTCACAGCAGTGCTGGCGCTGCTGCACGACACCACTATCGTGCTCGGTGTGTACGCCATCTCCGGACGTGAGGTGACGCCGAACACGATCGCCGCGGTGCTCACGATCCTCGGCTACTCGCTGTACGACACGATCGTGGTCTTCCACCGCATCCGTGAGAACGCGACAGGACTCACGAAGATGAGCTTCATGGAGATGACGAACGAGTCGATCAACCAGGTGCTGATGCGATGGGTGAACACCGGCCTCATCCAGGTGATTCCCGTGTTCGCGCTCTTCTTCTTCGGCGGGGAGACGCTGCGCGACTTCGCGTTCGCGATGGCGATGGGCCTGCTGGCAGCCGCCTACTCCACGATCGGATTGGCGAGCCCGCTCTATGCGGTCTGGAAGGAGCGCGAGCCGAAGTTCCAGGCGCTCAAGCGCAAGTACGCGGCGCATGCGGCCAAGTAGACTCGGCCCGGTTCGGGCGGATACGGAGACCGGCTCCTTCTGGGGCCGGTCTCCGCGGTTACAATAGGCGCATGACCGTCACCGATACCGCCGCATGCCGCCGTCGCTGGGATGTCGCGCGCCCAGACGCCGACGACGCCAGGCGCCTTGCGCGCGAGACGGGGCTCTCCGTGGTGACGGCGGGCATCCTGTTGGCGCGCGGTATCGCTTCCGCAGATGAAGCGCGGGCCTTTCTCACGCCTTCACTTGAGCGCGACTGGGTGGCCACCCGGGATATCCTCGGCCTCGATGCCGCCGCCGCACGGGTAGCGGCGGCGGTGCGCGCCCGCGAAAGGATCGTCGTCTTCGGCGATTTCGACCTTGACGGCATCTCCGCCGCAGCGACCACCGCACTGGGGCTCCGCATGCTGGGAGGGTGCGTCGAGGCGATGGTGCCCCACCGCTTCACCGAGGGATACGGCCTGACCGAG
>DSAI01000226.1 GCA_011372845.1 Actinomycetota bacterium | reverse complement strand
TGGAGCAACAGGTCGGCCTCCCGGACCTCGTCGAGCGTGGACTTGAACGCCTCTACGAGGCCGTGGGGAAGCTTGTTGATGAAGCCGACCGTGTCTGTAAGCGTGACGGTGCGACCATCGGGGAGGTCGAGACGCCGTGTGGTCGCATCGAGTGTGGCGAACAGCTGGTCTTGCGCGAGGACACCCGCATCGGTGAGCGCGTTGAGGAGCGTCGACTTGCCCGCGTTGGTGTAGCCGACGAGGGCGATGCGGAAGACACCTGAGCGCGCCCGTGAGGCGCGTTGCGTCGCGCGTGCGCGGGCCACATGCTTGAGCTCCCGCTTGAGTTCGGAGATCCTCTTGCGGGTGAGTCGTCGGTCTGACTCCAGCTGCGACTCGCCGGCGCCGAATCGGGCGCCGCGTCCGCCGCCGAGTCGCTCGGCCTCGAGGTGTCCCCACATGCCGCGGAGCCGGGGCAACACGTACTCGAGCCGGGCCAGCTCGACCTGGAGCTTCCCTTCGTGGCTCACCGCGTGCAGGGCGAAGATGTCGAGAATCAACTGGGTCCGGTCGATCACCCGCACCTGCGGCAACAGCCCCTCGAGGTTCGCCTGCTGGCTCGGGCTGAGGTCATCGTCGAACACCACCATCGTGGCGCCAGCTTCGCACGCAATCCGCTCGACCTCCTCGGCCTTGCCGCTGCCGATGAACGTGCGCGGATTGGGACGGTCCATGCGCTGGGTGACCACTCCGGCCACGACGGCTCCGGCCGTGTCCACCAACCGGCGCAGCTCGGCGAGGTCGTCGTCGAGTGTCCAGCCGTCGGACCGGGCCCGGTCAATGCCCACCAGGACAGCGCGCTCTTCCGCGTCTCCTACGACCTCGTACAGGTCTCGCGCCATGCTGAGGCGGCGCTCCTTACAGGCTGTCGGCCATGCGCTGCAGCGCTTCCGCCAACCGGTCGTCGGGCGTGGCCAGGGAGATGCGGATGTAGCCCTCGCCGTCCGGGCCGTATGCGCTACCGGCAGGGACGATGACGCCGGCCTTGTCGAGCACGAGTCCGGCGTACTCGGCCGAGGTGTACCCTTTCGGGATACGCGCCCAGACGTAGATGGTGCCAGCTGACGGGCGCGCAGACAGTCCGATCGTCTCGAGCGCGGCAAGGACCTGATCCCGGCGGCGCTGGTAGACAGCTCGCATCTCGGCCACATCGTCCTGAGGCCCGAGCATGGCCTCGATGGCGGCATCCTGGACCGCGGTGAAGGCGCCGGAGTCGATGTTGCTCTTCACGGTGCCCAGCGTCTTGATCGCCTCGGCGTTGCCACAGGCGAACGCGATACGCCAGCCGGTCATGTTGTACGACTTAGAGCAGCTGAACAGCTCGATCGCCACGTCGCGGGCGCCAGGGCGCTCCATGATGCTCGGCGGCAGGTAGCCGTCGAAGCCGATCTCCGAGTACGCGTTGTCGTGGACGAGCAGCAGGTCGTGCTTCTTGGCGAACGCGATCGCACGATCGAAGTACTCCACGGGCGCGGCGACTGCGGCGGGGTTGTTGGGGTAGCTGATGAACATCATCTTCGCCCTGGACAACACGTCCTCCGGCGTCGATTCGAAGTCGGCGAGCCAGTCGTTCTCCTCGTTCATGGGCATGTATTGTGTCTTGCCGCCCACCAGGACGCCACCCGTGGTGTAGACCGGGTAGCCCACACCGGGGACCAGCGTGTAGTCGCCGGGATCCACGAACGCGGGGAAGAGATGCGCGATGCCTTCCTTGGATCCGATGAGCGCGAGCACCTCGGCATCAGGGTCGAACTGCACGCCGAACCGCCGCCGCATCCACTCAGCGCAGGCTGCGCGGTAGGGGCGGGATCCGGCGTACGCAGGATACTGGTGGTTCTTCGGGTCGGTGATCGCCGTGGCCATGGCATCGATGATGCGCTGCGGTGTGGGCAGGTCGGGGTCGCCTATGCCGAGCGAGATGACGTCGACGCCCTCCGCCTCCTTCAGGGCCTTCTTGCGGTCGATCTCTGCGAACAGGTACGGCGGAAGGTCGGCCACGCGGCGTGCGATCCTCAACGTGCGTCATCTCCTTAGGGAAGCCGGGGCGCCGGCAGCGTGCCGGCTTCGGACATCGTAGCAGACCAGCGGTGGCGCGCCGGCGGTGCGTACAGGGCCCCCTATTCCTCCTCCGGAAGCTCGACAGTACCGGTGAACGAGACGGCCGCCGAGCCGGTCATGTAGACGTGGTCGTTCTCGTGCCACCGGATCAGGAGATCGCCTCCGGGGAGCTGGACGGTGCTGTCACGACCGGTGCGGCAGGAGAGCGTGGCCGCCACCGCCACTGCGCATGCCCCGGTGCCGCATGCGAGGGTCTCCCCCACGCCTCGCTCCCAGACACGCATACGAACGGTCTCGTTGTCGATGAGCTGGGCGAACTCGACGTTCGTGCCGTTGGGGAAGCGCTCGTGCCGCTCAAGGTATGGCCCGACCGTATCCACCGGCGCGGTCTCGACGTCATCCACCCAGATCACGGCGTGAGGATTACCCATGTTCACGCCGGTGACGTGAACGGTGCCGTACGGGGTCTCGACGGGACAGTCGTAGACCTGGGTGCCCTCGAACGCGGCGGGGATCTCCTCGGGTGAGAAGAGTGGTTCGCCCATGTCGACCGTGGCGGTCTCGAGCATGCCATCGTCATCGCGGGTGAAGGTCACCGGCTTGAGGCCGCCCAGCGTCTCGATGGTCAGCGCTGAGGCGTCGCGCGGGATCAGTCCATGATCCACGAGATACTTGGCGAAACAGCGGGCCCCGTTGCCGCACATCTCGGCAAGGGAGCCGTCGGCGTTGTAGTAATGCATGTACCACTCGGCGTCTGGCGTGGTGGATCGGCGCACGAGGATTAGCCCGTCAGCGCCTACTCCGAAGTGCCGGTCGCAGAACCAGGCCACCGCCTCCGGGGCGAAATCAAGCGCCTCGTCCCGGTCGTCGATCATCACGAAGTCGTTGCCGAGGCCGTTCATCTTGGTGAAGTCAATCTTCACGTGGATCCTCCCTGGGTCTGGGCTCCCGATGATTCTATCAGGTGGAGGATGCGCTGGGCCGTCTCGAGCGCGGTCATGCCGTCCACATCCACCCACTCGATCCTCGGGTCGGCCCGGAACCAGGTGAGCTGACGCTTGGCGTACCTCCGTGTGGCCTGCTTGACGCGTACGACGGCCGCTGCGATATCCGATCCGCCCGTCACGATGGGGACGAGCTCCTTGTAGCCGATGGCCTGCGACGAGGTGAGGGCGTCTTCAAGTCCCGCGGCGACGAGTGAGCCGATCTCGTCGAGAAGGCCTTTGGACAACATGTCGTCGACCCGGGCGTCGATACGCTCATAGAGAGTCGCGCGGTCGAGAGTCAGGCCGAAGTAACGGGTGTCCGGGTAGTGTGACTGTCTTCGGCGGAAGTCGCGCGCCTGCCTGGCATAGGGACGACCCTCGTGCAGCATCTCGAGGGCCCGTATCACGCGTCGTGTGTTGTTGGGGTGGATGAGCGCAGCCGACTCCGGGTCCAGGGAGGCGAGCTCAGCGTGCAGCGCCTGTCCCTGTCCTGCGCGGGCCCTCTCCTCAAGGTGCGCCCTGAGAGGCGTGCCGGTCTCGCCCGCGGGGAAGTCCATGGCATCGAGCGCGGCGCGCACGTAGAGCCCCGTGCCGCCGACGATGACCGGTGTGGAGCCACGTGCGAGGATGCCGTCGATCGCTGCACGCGCGTCTCTCTGGAAGAGCGCAGCGGAGTACGGCTGTCCGGGTTCGACGAGGTCGACGCAGTGGTATCGGACGCGTCGCTCAGCGGGAGGGGTCTTTGCGGTCCCGATATCGAGACCGCGGTAGATCTGCATCGAGTCGGCGCTGACGATCTCGCCGCCGAGCGCGACAGCCACCGACTCGGCCACGGCGCTCTTGCCGACGGCTGTGGGCCCTACGATCGCAACGACACCGGGGCTTCCCATGCTCAGTGGTACCTGTCCACGCGGAAGCGCTCGATCGTGATCCGCTCGTCAGGCCCGATGCCCGCCTTGTGCCGGGCGATGGCCACTTGCTGTTCGGCGGTGTCCACACCGTCCAGGTCGGGAAGCAGCAGACCACGGCGCCAGTCGGCCGAGACGATCACGCCGTAGACCGACGGGTCCAGGTCGTCCATCGATGCTGGCTCAGGCGTACCCAGGACGTCCACGGATATCTCAAGGTCGTCCAATTCGTCGGCGGTCATCGGGGGGAACCGGGGATCTGCCGTGGCAGCCTGGATGGCGTTGTGTACGATCTCCTCGGCGAGCGAGGGGGTCGTGGGCGCGATCGTGCCGATACAGCCGCGGAGCTCGCCATGGCGGTGCAAGCTCACGAACGCCCCCCGACGCTGTTGCAGCAATCCCTCAAGCTCGGGTGGAGATACGATCCTGTGCTCTCGGAGGAAAGTCTCGATCGTCCGCCGTGCGAGCGCCACGGGCGCGCTCGGATGCGGACTCTCCGATGTCTCCGCGGTGTCGAGAAGCGCGAGAAGATCGGGCGACGCCGCCACGGCCGTGGTGTAGCCCACGCCCCAGGGACCCTCGTACGCAAGGACGCGCGTGTGGAACCCGCTTCCCTCAAGGAAGCCGCCGAGGGTCACGAACGAACGGAGTCCGCACTCACCGGCTGCGTCGATGAGGTCTCCATCGATATGCATGAGTCCTTCGAAGTCACCCGTCTTAAGCAGATCCAACAACTCACGGTCGAACTCTGCACCCCTCGGCGAGAAGCCCGCGGGAGCCTCGTGTGTCAGCCGGTGGCTGCAGTCGCCGCTTGCCAGGAATGCGACGCGCCGTCCGAGGCGGCCGGCGGCGTCACGGACAGCGCTTCCCAGCGCGCGGTGGGTGGACAGCGGCAGGAAGGACAAGGAGAGGACCACGAGCGGGTACTCACCGGCCCGGTCGAGGAAGCTGAGAGGGACCAGCGACCCGTGATCCAGCGCGCCCGGCTCCAGCAGCGGACTTGAGGAGCGTGGAGCGACGGGGATGCCGGCCTCCGTGGCGGTGTCGATGATCGCCAGGGCAAGCTGCGGGTCTCCGGTGGGCGCGAGCCGGACCTGTGACGCGCCGAACTGTCCGAGGTCCCCCGCAAGCTGGGCGGACGTATCGATCAGGAACGCATCGCGTGCCGCAGGCGCATGGGGAGACATCAGCACGATGGTGTCGGGCGAGAACGCGGCGAGCAGACGGGCGGCAGCCGCCATCGCGTCGGACGATTCCGCCGTGACGCGCGCTCGGTCCTTCCCCACCTCGGCGACCATGATCGGCGGGTGAGGGGCGATGATACCGAGAACGGATCCTTGCATGGTCATCACCTCCTGGCTGTCACGTGCATTCCCGTGAGCGAGAGATGCCTAAACGGGAGGCGCCGCGAATTCGCCTGTGAGGAACCAAGGATGGGCTCCGGTGATGAGGATCCGTGCCACCGAACCCGCGTGTTCTGCGGCGGTCTCCCCTACTGGAAGCGGCACGTGGATCAGCCGGTTGTGAGGTGTTCGCGCCGAGAGCACGCGCGGGTCACGACGCGATGACCCCTCCACCAGGCAATCGACAGCCTCACCCACTGCGCGCTCGTTCGACGCGAGGGACAGCGACCGCACCGATGTGGCGAGACGGTCGAAACGGGACTGCGCGACGTCGCGGGGCACAGCATCGGCGAGCGCCGCAGCCGGTGTTCCCTCGCGCGGAGAGTAGATGAACGTGAACGCATGGTCGTATGCCACACGCTCTACCAGGTCCAGCGTCTGCTCGAAGTCGTCATCCGTCTCGCCGGGGAAGCCCACGATGATGTCCGTTGACAACGCGATCCCGGGGACCACATCCCTGAGGCGGTCGATACGCTCGAGGTACTGCTCTCTGGTGTAGCCTCGGTTCATCGCCGCGAGTATCCGGTTGGAGCCGTGTTGCACCGGCAGGTGCAGGTACGGCATGAGTGACGGGATGGAAGCGAAGGCCTCGATGGTCTCGCTGGAGAGGTCCTTCGGGTGGCTGGTGGCGAAGCGGATCCGTTGCATGCCCGTCTCGGCGACCGCATGGAGCAGTTGCGCGAAACGCGGCGAGCCATAGCGGTCACGCCCGTACGAGTTGACGTTCTGTCCGAGCAAGGTGACCTCGACGACGCCGTCCGAAGCGAGCGACGCGACCTCTGTCACGACGTCCTCGAAGCGGCGGCTCCGCTCAGGGCCACGGACGTACGGCACGATGCAGTACGAGCAATGGTTGTCGCACCCCACGGTGATCGGCACCCAGGCGTGCCACCGGTGTTCGCGTACGGAAGGGAGATCGCTTGCGAAGCGGTCGGTCTCCTCGGCGACACTGGCGAGCGGACGACCCGACGCGGCGGCGTCGAGCAGCGACGGCAGCTCGTGGATGGTGTGCGTGCCGAACACGACATCGACATGGGGAAGCTCACGCAGCATGCGCTCGCCATCCCGCTGTCCGACGCAGCCGCCCACCGCGATGAGGACGTCCGGGCGGCCCCCTGTCTTGAGCGCCTTCAGCGACGCCACCTGTCCGTAGAGGCGGTCGACGGCGGTCTCCCGGACCGCGCAGGTGTTGAAGACGATGATATCGGCCTCATCGTTGGAGGGCGCGCGAACGTGGCCCGCGGCTTCCAGCAGGCCCGCCATCCGCTCGGAGTCGTGCTTGTTCATCTGGCATCCGAACGTATGGATGATGTAGCGGCTCATCGCGACCCCTCCCGCCGGATTCTGGCGGCCTCGAGACGGCGGATCGCACCATCCGGAGCGCCCGAGGAGCCGATGGGCCCACCCTCGCGCTCGGATCCGTGGAAGTCGGAGCCGCCGGTGACGATGAGGTCGTACCGCTCGGCCATCTCAACGTAGCGTGTCGCCGTGCCGGGATCGTGGGACGCGTGGTACGCCTCCAGTCCCGCGAGTCCGTGGTCTACCAGTGCGGGGATGAGGTCGTCCACCCGGCTGAGTCCTGGGTGCGCCAGGACGGGGACGCCTCCCGACTCGATCACCCAGGAGATGGCAGCCACCGCAGGAGTGGACGGCTTGGGCACGTAGTACGGCGCATCGTCGGCGAGAAAACGGCGGAAGGCGTCGTCCATGTCGCGGGCGATACCTTGTTCGACGAGCTGTCGGGCGATGTGCGCCCTGCCGACCACGCCTTCGCTGGAAGGGCGCAATATGTCGTCGGGATCGAGTTCGTAGCCGCCGGCACGAAGGGCGTCGACGATAATGCGAGCACGCTCAAGTCTGGCTGAACGGAGGTCTGCCAGCCGTGCACGGAGCCGCTCTGACGTGATGGCGATGTGGTAGCCGAGTATGTGCAGCGAGCGGCCGTCGTAGGTAGCCGACAGCTCTACCGCTGGTATGACCAGCAGACCCGTGCCGGCCGCAGCGGACTGCGCAGGTTTGACGCCGTCGATGCAGTCGTGGTCGGTGATGGCGATCGCTGGCAGATGGGCTTGAATCGCCAGCCTTACGATCTCCTCGGGCGTGAGCAGTCCGTCGGAGAAGGTCGAGTGGAGGTGGAGATCCGGCTTGGGCATACGGTGCTACAGATGGTTGGGCTGCCGGGGCTCCACAAGGAGGCGGATAGCGGTGCGCTCTTCGCCGTTGATCTCGATGTCAGCGAAGGCTGGTGTGCAGATCAGATCGAGCCCCATCGGAGCCACGAAGCCCCGGGCGATCGCTATGGCCTTGACGGCCTGATTGAGCGCGCCGGCCCCCACGGTCTGGATCTCCACGGAACCCTGCTCGCGGACGACGCCGGCAAGCGCGCCGGCAACAGAGTTGGGACTCGACTTGGTGGATACCTTGAGAACCTCCACGGCGCCTCCCGTGCTGCGGATA
>DSAI01000155.1 GCA_011372845.1 Actinomycetota bacterium | reverse complement strand
GCCGCCGCGGCGGCGGCACGGCGTCTGGCCGCCTCCTCCGCTTCACGTACGAGCTCCGCGATCTCATCCTCGACCCCCGCGAGGAGCCGCTCGCGCTCCTTGAGCTGGCCTTCGACCTCCACCCTCTGGCGCTCCATGACATCGGCGTGGGCCTTGGCCTCGGCCTGCTGAGCCGCGAGTTCGGCGTGGACGCGCTCGAGCTCCGTGCGGGTCTCCCGCAGCTCCGCCATCTGCGCGGCGTCTCTACCGTTGAGCGTCTGCAGCACGTCCCACATCGTCGCGAACTCGTCGAAGGACGTTGCGCCGAGCAGGACCTCGAGCGCACCGAGAGGGCCCTGGCGATACATGCTCACGACCCGGGTGGAGAGATGCGTTTCCAGTGTGGCCTGACGCGCCTCGAGTTCTGCCGCCAGCGCCTCGTTGGCCTGGACGTCCGCGGTCACCGCTTCATACTGCTCGCGCGCCTCGTTGAACTCCTCGGCCGCGATTTCGAGCCTCTCATCGAGCTCATCCACCTGCGCCTTGATGCGTGCGGCTTCCGCACGCTTGTCAGCAAGAGGTGTCGCCGATGCGGGCGCTGCGAGACCGAGCGCCATCGCGATGAGCAGAAGCGGGACGATGACCCGCTGAAGTGGACCGACCAGGACTCCCGACCTCCTCGTCCATCAGATAGAAGCGCCGAATGGACGAATCATCGTACCACAGGCCCGGACCTCGCAGACAGTACGGCGCACAGGCCGTCGAGGATTCGCACCGCAACCGATTGTGCCGACCGCTCGTCGCTGTGAACACCGTCCGGGAGCGAGACGCAGACCTCCCGACGCTCCCCAAGCGCACCGAAAGCGGCGACGAACCTGCCTTCCGCGCCCACTCCGGCGTGCACGCTGACGACGGGCATCCCCTCTGCCGGCGACACCTCCGACCCTGTGCACAGTCTGACGGTCAATGAACCAGCGGCTGCGGACACGCGCTCTGCCGTCTCGAGCACCTCCACCTGCGCCGTAGGCTCCGCGGCCGACGCCAGGTTGGCCACCCGCTCGGCGATGGCGCGGGCTCCCTGTCCCTCCCATACCAGGACGAGACGGGCCCTGCCGAGCGCCTCGGCAGCACGCGCAGCCGCAACGGGCAGCGCAGCAGGCGCTCCGGGATCCTTGCCCTGCCATACATGATGGAGCTGCTCGATCGCACGGACGGTCTCCGGACCGGCGATGCCGTCGCGCGGAAGGCCCACGTTCGACTGGAACTCGCCCACCGCGCGCTCCGTGTACGCGCCGAAGATGCCGTCGGGAGGCCCGCAGGCGAAACCGAGCACGTTGAGGGCGCCCTGCAGCACAGACACGTCGGAGCCGTGGAAGTACGGGATCCTGAGGTACAGCAGCCGGTCCCCGAGCCGGAATGTGGCGTCCACGAGCGCGGACCACGTCTCGTCACCAACGGCACCGTCCTCGGACAGATCGTGCTCTCGCTGGAACCGCCTCACGGCCGTCAGCGTCGCGCCCAGGAAGACGCCGTCTATGCCGGTGGGGCCGAGATCGAAGCCGAGCATCAGCAACCGCTTCTGCACATCCTCGACTGCGGCGCCCCTGTCACCTTGTGAGATCGGCTTCAGCACCATCGACTCCGATCGGCGATCATGTCAGTGCGCGATCAGAAGCCGTGACGCTCCCTGAACCGCGCGACGTTCGAGGACACGTGGCCCTGGTGGCTGTCGACACGCCGCTTGAACGCATCGATCTCGAAGCCCACCACGACATCCCCACTGAAGGTATACACGCCCGATGCGCTGTCGAAGTCTAGCACGAACGCACGTACGAGAGCCGAGAGCATCTCGTAGAGTTCCTCCCGCTGATGCCCCGTGCGCATCACGATGTCGTGCTCGGTCAGCGGCTCGCCCGGATGGTGCGCGAACAACACGAGCACATCACGAAGGACGCGCTCGGCGGCAGCGTCAAGCTCAAGATTCGCGAGCGCCCGTGCCAGGCTCACGCTGTCCACCTCTCCTGGTTATGCAGCCACGCGCGACACCTGCGTCGACAGCGCCCCTAGGCCGCAACGACCACCCGGTTCTTGCCCGCACGCTTCGCACGATACATGGCCTGATCCGCGGCTTCGATGAGCGACGCCCCGTCAGAGACATGCAGCGGATAGGTGGCCACCCCGAGCGAGACCGTCTGTGTGACCCGTTCGCCCTGCTCGTCCGCGATGTGCGGGTACTCTTCCGTGCTGGTGCGGATCCTCTCGGCCACTGCGAGAGCGCCCGCCACATCGGTCTCGGGCAGCACGACGACGAACTCCTCGCCGCCGTAGCGGGCCGCGACATCGATCTCGCGGAGGTTCTGCCTGATGACCGAGCTCACCGCCTTCAGGACCATATCGCCCTTCGGATGCCCGAACCGGTCGTTGAACTGCTTGAAGTCGTCGATGTCGAGCATGATCACCGACAGCCTGTGGCCGAACCGCATCGCGCGCTCTATCTCCTCGTCGAGCCGCTGGTGGAGATAGCCGTGGTTGTACAGCTCGGTCAGCCGGTCTGTCACCGAGAGCCGCTCCAGCTCCTCGTGGAGCAGAGCGTTCTGGAGGGCCAGCGATGACTGGTTGGCAATCACCTGGAGCCTGTCGCGCTCGGCCTGCGTGAGATCCCGGAACGTGGCCGAGGCGATCATGAGCACGCCGATCACGGAGTCGCCCGAGCGTAGCGGCATCGCCGCATGTGACCGGATCTCCTCGGGCCGGGTGCTCCAGGCATTGAGGTCGGTCCCCGCCTGCACATCGCTCTGCTGGACGAAGCCCTCCCGGAACGCCACGCCGAGGATGGTCTCGGCCACAGGGACCGCCGGGACGAAGTAGTCCTCGGGCCGACCCTGGCTCGCGTGCAGGCGAAGCGTCCAGTCACGCTGGTCGAACAGATAGACCGCCGATATCTCCGCTCCGAGGATGCCGTTCGCGCCGTCCACGATCAGGCTGGTCACGTCCTCCACGGAGCTGAACGTCGTCAACGCCTTGAAGAACTCGTGCGTGAAGAAGATCTCCGCGAGGCGGCTTTCGAGCTCTTCGTTGGCGCGCTCGAGCGCCTCTTTGCTGGCCTGCAGGCGGCGCTCATGACTACGGATCTTGTCGTAGGCCACCTGCAGTTCGACGAATATCTTCTCCTGCTCCTCGCTACGCTTCTTGGCGATCAGCAGGTCCCAGACGAGTTCCGACCCGCTTCCGGTCACGACAACGACATCGGCGGGCCGCTCAGCGTCGAGCGACCGGTACAACGCTTCGTCTTCCGAGAGATCCAGGACCAGATCGAGACCGGAGATCTGCGAGAGTTCGGATACCTCTGTCGTCGTGAAGATCCCGAGGTCTTCGGCGAGTCGCATCGCGGGAGCGGTGCGGCCGATGTCGAACACCGCCACGACATCGAGATTCTCGATGTCGTTGAGCAGGCGCAGGACCGAGGTCGCGCGGAGGCCGCCTCCCGCGATCGCGATGCTGATATGGCCTTCGCGGACCACCGATGTCGCAGCAGCCCCTGCCCGCTCCTCCATCACAAGCCTTCCGGTCAACACTCTGGACGTGCTATCACAACTCCTTGATACCGTACCGGTAGCTGCGGACCACTACCAGCCCGGTATCCAGGTACAACTCCATAGTACGCGCATAGTTCCCACCGATATCTTCGGCAACAACGGGAATCCGCAACAGGCTCAACTGCTGCTTCACCGCATCCACGTTACGCATCCCGATGCCGGTGATGTTCGCCTCACCACCGAACATCGTCGAACCGCCCGCAAGCTTCGCCACGAGCCTGCGGCGCGGAAGGCCCCCGGTCACCGCCTCGGCAAGACGCGGTATCGCCACGGTGGCGAATCGGTCCGCGAGCCCACCCAGCCGTGTGTCCGAAGGAGATGGCAGCATGATGTGTGCCATGCCGCCCCGCCGGGCGAACGCATCCCATAGCGTGACCCCGACACACGACCCCAGCGCGGGCGTCACAAGGACCTGCGGATGGACGACCACCGCGAGTTCGCCGGTGGCCACCACCACCGTGTTCTCGTCTGGATCGGCCCAGAAGCCTCCTGTCGTGTTGGATATCGTCACGGCGATCAGATGATCCCGAGCCGGCCGAGCATGACATCCAGGCTGTCCGGGTCGGGAAGGAAGAAGAGCGCCGCGTCGACGCTTGTTCCTGCAGTGGAGAACCGCGTCAGAATGAGGATGGCGTTGTCGACCTTGAGGCCGATCTGCATGGAGACCCCCTCCAGGATGGCGCCCAGCATGTCGAACGCGAACTGCTCCGGACCGGGAAGCGCGGAGAGCTCCGTGAGTCTCGCGACCGCCGCAAGGTATGCGGATATGAGCATCGCGGCCGCATGAGTGACCGTGGCCTCCTCGGCCGAGCCAAGCGACTTGGACGTGCCTGGCTCCCGTGACCGCAGCAGGTCCGAGAGCTGGAGGAGTCCCTCGCAATCGAGCACGAACAGCAGTCCTCCGCCGAGGTCACCGAGCAGGCGACTGTACACCGCCCCCACAAGGTTCTCGGGTCCGCCAAGCACGGCAGGCACCTCGGTGACGGGCAGAAGCCTGACATCAGGCACGTCGATATCCACCGGAGTGCCGAGCAGCTGGGAGAGGGCCGTTGCCGCGTGGCCGGCACCGATGCTCCCCACCTCTCCGAGTGCGTCCAACTGCATGTCGGTAAGATCGCGTGGATCCATGCTAGACCTCCTGTGAGAAGAGCGTCCGCGGGTCAAGGATAAGAGCCACCCGGCCATCCCCGAGCACGGTCGCGCCGCCGAGGCCATGGAGGCCGCGGAACAGCGCTGACAGCGGCTTGATCACGACCTCGCGTCTCCCCACGAGCAGGGGAACGGCAAGCGCGTGGATGGACTGGCCCGAGCGCACGAGCACAAGGTGGTGGTCGGCGCCGTCATCGTCCGCGGCACGGCTGTGCGAGAAGAGCTTGTCGAGCCGGCTCAGAGGCACCGCCGTGCCGTCGTGAAGCACGACCACCGGTGCGCCATCCACGGTCTTGGCCTGCACCTCATCGGGCGAGAGAACCTCGTCGACCGCACTGAGGGGCAGCGCATACACCTGGTCGGCACTGCTCACGAGCAACGCCTGTATGATCGCGAGCGTGAGCGGCAGCTGAAGCGCGATGCTCATGCCCTGTCCGGGGGTCGAGGACACCGCGATGCCGCCCCCGAGATACTCGATCTTTCCCTTGACCACATCCATGCCCACGCCCCGGCCTGAAACGCGGGTCGCCTTGTCCACGGTGGTGAACGCGGGAATGCAGACGAACATCAGGATGTCCTCATCTGAGTACGAGTCACGATCGTCCCGGTCGGCGATCCCGCGCTCGACGGCCTTCTCCCATATCCGATCGACATCCATGCCGCGCCCGTCGTCCTCGACGGTGATCAACACCTGCTCCCTCACCCGCTCGGCCACCAGACGCACCGTCCCGCGCGCCGGCTTGCCGAGCGCAACGCGGTCCTCAGGGGACTCGATACCGTGGTCCACAGCGTTGCGCAGGAGGTGGACTATCGGGTCGCCGATCTCGTCGAGCACCGTGCGATCGAGCTCGATGTCCTGCCCCTCCATCTCCAGCACGACATCCTTGCCGAGATCACGCGCCAGGTCACGGACCATGCGGGGAAAGCGGTTGAAGATGTTGCCCACCGGCACCATCCGGATCTGCATGACCTCCTGCTGCAGGTCGGCGCTGATGCGCCTCAGGACATCAAGGGACTCGAAGAGTTCACTGCTCTGCAGCCGTCCGGCGACATCCTCCAACCGGGAGCGGACGATGACGAGCTCGCCCACGAGATCGACGATGGTGTCCAGGTGACCGATCGAAACCCTCACCGTCTGGGTCTCCGCGACCTTCGGCACGTTCGTGCGCGTCGCCTCCGGACGCGCCACCGCACCCGGACCGGGTGAGTCGCCCGTGTCTGGCTCGGATGCCGCCTCGACCTCGGCTCCCTCGACCTCTGTGACGGCGAGGACGGCCTCACGGATGGTTTCGGGTGCGGCCTTGCTCCGCACGATCGCCTCGAACGAGTCCTCGAACTGCTCGTCCTCGATCTCCCTCGCTCCGGGATGGGTCTCGACCACGGTCCCGAGATGGTTGAGCCGCTTGATGACCATGTACGCGCGCACGCCCTTGAGTACGCAGCTCTTCTCGATATGGACCCGCACGCTGAAGAGGGATCCCTCGGCGGCCGCGCGCGGCGCTGCCGTAGGGCTCTCCTTGGGCCGCTCGGGCGTCCCCGCACCGGGCCCCTGGCCGGTCCGCGATACCAACCGGGCCACGATGTCATCGATCGCGACGGTGGCGCCCCCCGAGGACTCATCGGCGATGACCTCACGCACGCGGTCGGTCGCCTGAAGCATAAGGTCTATCAGCTCATGGTCCGCCATCTGCTCCCGTGACCGCACGGTCGACATGAGCGACTCCATCTTGTGCGTCAGCTCCTGAGTGCGTGTGTAACCCATCGCCGCGGACATCCCTTTGAGCGAGTGGGCGCCCCGGAAGACGGTCTCCACCGGCTCCAGGTCCACGGGATCGGCCTCCAACGCAAGGAGGCCGTCGGTAATCGCCTGCAGGTACTCGGCGCTTTCGCTCAGGAACACCTCCACATATGCGGACATGTCATCGCTCACAGCCCGGTCACCCCCTCACGGCGCGGCGGATCTCGCTCGCCACCTCGTCGATCGGCACCACTCGGGATGCCACACCCATGCGGACGGCGGCCCCGGGCATACCCCAGACCACACTGCTGTCCTCGTCCTGTACGATCGTGGTACCTCCGGCCTCCATGATCGAACGCAACCCGGCTGCGCCGTCGGAGCCCATCCCGGTGAGGGCCACCCCCACCGAGTCCTTGCCGATGTGCTCGGCCACGCTCATGAACAGCGGATCGGCCGCAGGTCTCACGCCATGGAGCGGTGGTGCATCCTGAAGCGACATGCGCATCGTCCGCCTCCCGGCTACCGTCATGTGGCTGCCGTGCGGCGCGATGTACGCCGTGTCACGCTCGACCGGCATACCGTCCTCCGCCTCGACCACCGGGATCGGCGCCAGCCTGCCCAGACGGCGGGCGAGAGAGCCCGTGAACCCCTTCGGCAGGTGCTGCACGATCATGTACGACGCGCCAAGACCGGTATCCAGGCCCGAGATGACCGCCTCCAACGCGGGCGGGCCTCCCGTGGAAGCGGCTATCGCCACGATGTGGTCCGGGGGGCCGCCTCCGCTGGGGCCCGTGACGCTCGCGACCCGGCGCAGGCTCTCGTGGCGCGAGATGCACCGTCGCTCGGGGCGCACGCGGTACGCCGTCTTGATCTTCTTGATCAGCGTCTCGCTCAATTCGGCGAGCGAGCTCGCGAATCCGCTGGCGGGCTTCACGATGAAGTCGGTGGCCCCAAGACCGAGCGCCGCGTAGGTGGTGTCGGGTTCGTCGACCGAGCTAAGCATGAGCACGCGCGCAGGGCTGGTCCGGATGATGTGGGGCAGCGCCTCAAGGCCAGTGAGCTCAGGCATCTCGATATCGAGCGTCACGACATCGGGAGCGAGGGAGTGCGTCTTCTCGATCGCGTCGACACCTGTGCGCGCGGTGCCGACGACCTCTATGGCAGGGTCGACCGACAGCGCCCTTGTCAGAAGTTGACGTGTGAGCGCCGAATCATCGACTACAAGGACCTTGATCGTGGAGCGCATGGCTCCCCATTCAGCCGCGTGGTGCTGCTTGCAGGCATTTCTTGACCGTTTCAAGCACCTTCGTGGGCTGGAACGGCTTCACAAGAAAGTCCATCGCGCCATACTCGAGCGCCTCGACGATCATCTTCTGCTGGCCCATGGCGCTCACCATGAGCACCCGCGCAGCGG
>DSAI01000038.1 GCA_011372845.1 Actinomycetota bacterium | reverse complement strand
GGGCATGGAGAGGCTCGCCATCTCAAGCAGCAGGCCTTCCCGGATACCGCGCCGATTCGCGGCGATGGTGCGCGTTCCCAGCAGGTCGAAGAGCTCCATCATCACGAGCGACCCGGCGAGGACGGTCTCGGCGCGGTAGGGCGGTATCCCCCGGATCGTACCCCGCTCCTCGATGGGGAGCGCCGCCACCTCCGCGGCCACAGCCTCGATCTCGCCCAGAGGGACCGTGACGCCATGGACGTCGAGCGGGGAGGCCCCCGTGCGCGCCGCGGCGGCCCCCACGAGGGAGGTGATCGTGCCGCCGCTGCAGACCGCCAGCCGTGCGGGGCGGGGCGACGGTCCCAGCGCGTCTTCCAGCTCCCTGCGAACCGCGCTGCGGGTCTGGGCAATCTCGCACGGCGTGGGGGGATCGGCGAAGGATCCGAACCGCGCGGTGACCGTGACGGCCCCAAGGGGGAGCGAGACGATGGTCTCCGCCGATCCGTCGCTGGCGAGCACGACCTCGAGCGAGCCGCCGCCGATGTCTGCCACGCAGACTCGGCCGGACAGGTCGAAGTTGGTGGCCGCGCTCGCCAGCGCGAGCTCGGCCTCGCGCCGACCGTCGATCACCTCTACCGCCACCCCTGTCTCGCACTCGACGCGCTCGATGAACTCCGCGCCGTTGTCGGCCGAACGCACCGCTGCGGTGGCGACGGCCCGCACCGCGGTGGCTTCGTGGGCGGACGCGAGTGCGACCATGTGACCGACGGCGTCGAGCGAGGCGGCGATGCGGTCCTCGGCAAGGCGACCGGTGGCGAGCAGTCCTGACGCGAGCCGGGTCCGGATGCGTTCGTCGGCTATCACGCGCATGGCGGTGGAGCCTAACACCTCCGCCACGGTCCCACGCACCGCGTTGGAGCCGATGTCGACCACTGCGACGCGTTTCATGCCCCCGCCATCCCCCTCGCCTGCAGCCGGATAGGCCGCCAGAGACAGTCTATCAGCGTGGGATGACACGCCTCATCGCGCGCCTGGTGTACACTGTCTGCCACGTTCCGGAGCGCCGTTCCGCGGCGCCGACAGACGACGAAGTGGGGAGCGAATGGCACTCGACTTCCAGGAGATGATCCTAGCCCTCCAGCGGTATTGGGCTGAGCAGGGGTGCGTGCTGCTTCAGCCGCACGACATGGAGGTGGGGGCCGGGACGTTCCACCCGGCCACGACGTTGCGCTCGCTCGGACCCGACGCCTGGCGCTGCGGCTACGTGCAGCCGAGCAGGCGTCCCACCGACGGTCGGTACGGCGAGAACCCGAACCGTTTGCAGCACTACTACCAGTACCAGGTGATCCTGAAGCCGTCGCCCGACGACGTTCTCGGCCTGTATTTCGACTCTTTGCGCGCGATCGGCATCGAGCCGGAGCAGCACGACATGCGTCTGGTGGAGGACGACTGGGAGTCGCCCACCCTCGGCGCGTGGGGCCTTGGCTGGGAAGTGTGGCTCAACGGCATGGAGGTAACGCAGTTCACGTACTTCCAGCAGGTGGGTGGCATCGAGTGCGATCCGGTTCCCGCTGAGATCACCTACGGCGTGGAGCGCCTCGCGATGTACATCCAGGGCGTCGACTCCGTGTACGACCTCGTGTGGGCGCCCGGTTTCACCTACGGCGACGTGTTCCTGCGCAACGAGCGCGAGCAGTCGCGCTACAACTTCGAGCTCGCGGACACCGCCATGCTGCGGCGTCTGTTCGACATGCACGAGGCCGAGAGCGCGCGGTTGCTTGCCGCGGGAGCGGTGCTTCCCGCCTACGAGCAGGCGCTCAAGTGCTCGCACTACTTCAACCTGCTCGACGCGCGCGGGGCGATCGCGGTCACCGAGCGCGTGAGCTTCATCGGGCGTATCCGCACGCTCGCCCGGGGCGCCGCCGAGGCGTACGTGGCTTCTCCAGAGGTCGGCCGTCGCGACGTCCCGTACCTCCCGCACGCCGCTTCGCAGGCCGAAGGCGGTGATGCGGAATGAGCCGCACACTGCTCTTCGAGATCGGTGTCGAGGAAGTACCCTCGGCGCCGCTGTACGACGCCATCACGCAGCTCAAGGAGCGCGCAGCCAGGGCGCTCGGAGACGCCCGCCTCGGCTACGACACGATCGACGCATACGGTTCGCCGCGGCGCCTCGCGCTTGTTGTCACCGGGTTGGCCGGGCGGCAGGACGACCTGTCCCTCACCGTGAAGGGCCCCGCCGTGAAGGCCGCTTTCGACGCCGAGGGGAACCCCACAAAGGCCGCGGAAGGCTTCGCGCGCAGCAGGGGCGTCGCCGTTGACGCGCTCGAGCAGGGCGAGATCGATGGCGGGCAGTACGTGTTCGCGCACGTGGAGGAGCAGGGCCGTGACGCCGCCGAGGTGCTCCCCGGCGTGCTGGAAGCGCTCGCCGGCGACCTCGACTGGGCCAAGTCGATGCGGTGGGGAAGCGGGACGACGCGCTTCATCCGCCCCGTACGCTGGCTGGTGGCGTTGCTCGACGACGAAGTGCTGCCGGTGCGGTTCGCGGGCCTCGAGGCGGGCCGGACGACATCAGGTCACCGGTTCCTCTCCGGCCCGATCGAGATCGGAGCGGCAGGCGAGTACCTCGATGCGATGTGCCGCGGTCACGTGCTCGCCGACCCCGAAGAGCGGGCCGAGACGATCCGCAGTCAGATCGACGAGGCCGCCGCATCGCTCGGCGCCAGGGCAGTGGTGCCCGAGAAGACGTTCGCCGAGGTCGTGAACCTCGTGGAGTTCCCCACCGTGGGTATCGGCCGGTTCGACGAGCGGTTCCTGGCCGTTCCCCGCGAGATCGTCGAGGAGGCGATGGAGAGCCACCAGCGCTACTTCCCGGTGGAGGGACCCGACGGGGAGCTGCTCGACCGCTTCATCGTGGTGCACAACGGCGATCCGGCGCGGACCGACACGATCGTGGCGGGCCACGAGCGCGTGATCAGGGCGCGTCTGGCCGACGCCGCGTTCTTCGTGGATGAGGACCTCACGCACCCGCTTGAGGAGTACGTGCAGCGGCTCGAGACGATCGTCTTCCATGAGAAGCTGGGCTCGCTCGGCGCCAAGGCCGCCCGCGTGGAGGCGCTCACGAAAGCGCTTGCCGGGGCCGTGGACGCCCCTGCCGACGATGCGGCATATGCGGTGCGCGCCGCGCATCTCGCCAAGGCCGATCTCGTGACCCACGCGGTGGTGGAGTTCACGTCGCTGCAGGGCGTGATGGGCATGCGGTACGCGCTCGCCGCCGGAGAGGCCGAGGGAGTGGCCGAGGCGATCGTGGACCACTACCGCCCCCGTTTCGCCGGCGATGTGCTGCCGCGGTCGCTCGCGGGCATGCTGGTGTCGATCGCCGACAAGCTCGACACGATCGTAGGCATCTTCGCGATCGGCCAGGGCCCCACCGGCTCGGCGGATCCCTACGCGCTGCGCCGCTCGGCCATCGGCGTGCTGACGATGATGGTGGACGGCGGCGTGCGGTTCGATCTCGACCGCGGGATCGCGGCCGCGCTGGCGGGCTACGCCGGGGTGCTTCCCGACCTTGACCCCAACGAGACCGGCGCCACCGTGAAGTCGTTCTTCGACGGCCGCCTGGCGGTGATGCTGAAGGACCGCGGCTTCGCGTACGACGAGGTGGACGCCGTCATGGCCGTGGCATCGGCCGACCCGGCCGACACGCTGCGCCGGATCTCGGCCCTGGCCGCGTTCCGCACCACCGAGGCCGGCGCCGACCTCTCGGTCGCGTTCCGGCGTGCCGCGAACCTTGCCGACCCCGCTGCGGGTGACGAGCCGGCGCGCGAGCTCATGGGGCCGCAGGAGGACGCGCTCGCCGATGCGCTCGACCTCGCATATCGCGATGTGGGACGGCTCATGACGGTGGAGCGCGACTACGACGCCGCGCTCGCGGCGCTGGCGGAGCTACGCGGTCCGGTGGACGACTTCTTCGAGACGGTGCTCGTGATGGACGAGGACGAGCGGCTGCGCACCAACCGGCTCGCGATCCTGAACCGCCTCGGGGGCCTGTTCGCCGACTTTGCCGACTTCGGCAAGCTCACGGGATAGCCGGTGGCGGAGCGTCCGTACACCATCCACGTGGTATCCGACTCGCTCGGCGAGACGGGGGAGACGGTCGCGCTCGCGGCCGTCTCGCAGTTCACGCCCAACGCGTTCCGTATCGAGCGGCTGCCCAAGATCTCCAGCGCCGAGGACCTGCGCCAGATCGTGAAGGAGCACTGCGGGCGCGACTGCATCTTCTTCTACACGCTCGTCGACCGGGAGCTCCGCCAGGAGATGGAGCGCCTCGTGGCCAACGGCGTGAGCGGCGTGGACCTGCTCGGTCCGGCGGTGAAGCTGCTCTCGGAGGTCGTGGGTTCCGCGCCGAGCGGCGAGGTGGGCCGCATCCGCCGTACCGATGAGGGGTACTTCGACCGCATCGAGGCGATGGAGTTCGCGGTCAAGCACGACGACGGGCGCAATCCCGAGGAGCTCGCGCAGGCCGACATCGTGATCGTGGGCGTCTCGCGCACCTCCAAGACGCCGATCTCGATGTACCTGGCGTTCAAGGGGTGGCGCGTGGCCAACGTGCCGCTCGCGCCCGGCGTGGATCCCCCACAGGAGCTGTTCGACCTCGATCCGCGCAAGGTCTTCGGCCTGGTCACGAGCGCGGAGACCCTGCTCACGATCCGCCGGGAGCGGATGCGGGAGCTGGGCACGTACGTCCACGGGTACGCTGAACGCGAGGCGGTGGAGGCCGAGCTTGCCGAGGCGCGCAAGCTGATGCGGCGGCTCGGGTGTCTGGTGGTGCACACCGAGAACCGCGCGGTTGAGGAGTCGGCGCAGGAGATCCTGCGGCACGTCGGCGCGGTGATGGAAGTCAAGGACTGAACCGCCCGGCATAGCGTCCGCGCCGGGAGTCGGCCTGACCCGGTTTCCGGGTCCGGGCGGCCATCCTGTACGGTATTATTGTCTGCACGTTCGTCGGGGGATTTGAGGAAAGCGAGGGAGCGAGTTGGCTGACACGAAGCGCATCTACGCATTCGGCGGCGGTCAGACTGAGGGCGGCAAGGACATGAAGTTCGTCCTCGGTGGCAAGGGCGCCAACCTGGCGGAGATGGCCAACATGGGGCTGCCGGTCCCGCCAGGCTTCACGATCACCTGCCAAACGTGCATGGAGTACTACAACGCCGAACCGCCGGCGTTCCCCGAGGGTCTTGCCGAGGAGATCGCCGCCAACGTGGCGGTCCTCGAGGAGAAGATGGGCAAGAAGCTCGGCGACGACAGCGATCCGCTTCTCGTGTCGGTGCGTTCCGGCGCCGCGTTCTCGATGCCCGGCATGATGGACACGGTCCTCAACCTTGGCCTGAACGAGAAGTCGGTGCAGGCGCTCATCGCCAAGAGCGGCAACGAGCGCTTCGCGTGGGACAGCTACCGCCGCTTCATCCAGATGTTCAGCAAGGTGGTGCTCGACGCCGACGGCGACCTCTTTGAGAACGCCATCGTTAAGATGAAGCAGGATCGCGGCGTGGAGAACGACACCGAGCTCTCCGCCGACGACATGAAGGAACTGGTCGCCGTCTTCAAGCGCCTCGTGGCCGAGCATGTGCCGGCCGAGGAGTTCCCGCAGCTCGCCGTGGACGGCGCGGTGGTCTTCCCCCAGGACGTCTCGCAGCAGCTGCACCTGGCCATCGAGGCCGTCTTCCGCAGCTGGAACAACCGACGTGCGCGCGATTACCGCCGCATGGAGAAGATCGACGACGACCTCGGCACGGCGGTGAACGTGCAGGCGATGGTCTTCGGCAACATGGGCGAGACCTCCGGCACCGGCGTGGGCTTCACGCGCAACGCCGCCGATGGCACCAAGGAATACTACGGCGACTTCCTCACCAACGCGCAGGGCGAGGACGTGGTGGCCGGCATCCGCAAGACGCGGCCGATCTCCGAGCTCCCCGACGTGCTTCCCGAGGCGGGCAAGGAGCTCTATCGCGTGTTCGAGGTGCTCGAGCAGGCCTACCGCGACATGTGCGACATCGAGTTCACCATCCAGGAAGGCACGCTCTGGATGCTGCAGACCCGTATCGGCAAGCGTACCGCCCGCGCGGCGCTCAAGATTGCGGTGGACATGGTGGACGAAGGCCTCATCACGCGGGAAGAGGCCGTGATGCGCATCAACCCCGCGCATCTCGACCAGCTCATGCACCCGCAGTTCGACACCACGGCCACCTACGACGTGCTGGCCAAGGGACTGAACGCGAGCCCCGGCGCGGCGGTGGGCGAGGTCATCTTCAGCGCCGATGACGCCGAGGCCGCGGCGGCCGAGGGCCGCAAGGTCATCCTGCTCCGCTGGGAGACCAATCCCGACGACCTGCACGGCATGGTGGCCGCCCAGGGCATCCTCACCAGCCACGGCGGCAAGACGTCGCACGCGGCGGTCATCGCCCGCGGCATGGGCAAGCCTGCTGTCTGCGGCGCCGAAGCGCTCAAGATCGACATGAAGGCCAAGCAGGCCACAGTGAGCGGCAAGGGCGTCGTGCTCAAGGAGGGCGACATCATCTCGATCGACGGCACGAGCGGCATCGTGGTGCTCGGCGAGGTGGCGCTCGTGCAGCCCGACGTCTCGGGCGACATAGACACCATCCTGGCGTGGTCCGACGAGTTCCGCACCACCGGTGTGCGCGCCAACGCCGATACACCTGATGACGCCGCTCTCGGCCGCACATTCGGCGCGGCCGGCATCGGGCTGTGCCGCACCGAGCACATGTTCCTCGGCGAGCGCAAGGACATCATCCAGGAGTTCATCCTGGGCGAGTCGGCCGAGGTGCAGCGCCGGGCGCTCGACAAGCTGCTCGAGGTGCAGACCGAGGACTTCCTCGGCATATTCTCGGCGATGGACGGGCTGCCCGTCACGGTGCGCTTGCTCGACCCGCCGCTCCACGAGTTCCTGGACTCGCCGCGCGACCTCGAGGTGGAGATCGTGCGCGCCGAGTGTGCCGGCGCGTCCGCGGAGGAGCTGGCGCCCAGGCGCAAGCTGCTCGCGCAGATCGACTCCATGTCCGAGGCCAACCCGATGTTGGGGCTGCGCGGGTGCCGGCTGGGTATCACGTACCCCGAGCTCTACGCGCTGCAGGTGGAGGCCATCACGCGCGCGGCCTGCGAGCTCAAGAAGCAGGGCAAGGACCCGCGGCCCGAGATCATGGTGCCGCTTGTGAGCGTGAAGGCCGAGCTCGCCACGCTGCGCGAGGAGATCGAGACGGTCATCGCCCGGGTGTCGCAGGAGTGCGAGGTGGACATCATCATCCCGGTGGGGACGATGATCGAGCTGCCGCGCGCCGCGGTGTGCGCCGATGAGATCGCCGAGGTGGCCGACTTCTTCAGCTTCGGCACCAACGACCTCACGCAGACCGCGTTCGGCTTCAGCCGTGACGACATCGAGAGCAAGTTCCTGCCCAAGTACCTGGAGCGCAAGGTGCTGCCGCGCAACCCGTTCGAGACCATCGACGACGGCGTGGCCAAGCTCGTTGCCATTGGCTGCGAACGCGGCCGTTCCACCAACCCCAAGATCAAGCTCGGCGTCTGTGGCGAACACGGCGGCGACCCCGAGAGCGTGCACACCTTCTACGGCATCGGCCTCGACTACGTGAGCTGTTCGCCATACCGGGTGCCGCTGGCGCGGCTCGCGGCGGCCCAGGCGGCGCTCGCCGAGACCGCCCAGGGCTCGGACAACCGCTAGGACCTCGTAGCGAGGGCGCCGGACCCGGACCCGGCGCCCTCTTTCGCACCCGCAGGGGGAGGCGATGGTGGACACGCAGGTGATGACCCGAGAGGCGTACGAGGCCGCCGAGGCCGAGCGGCTCTCGTCGCGCGCCGCGCTCTCCTCGGCATCCAGGGGCCGGGAGCGTCCTACCGGGC
>DSAI01000149.1 GCA_011372845.1 Actinomycetota bacterium | reverse complement strand
GGGACGATGCCGGCGGTCTCTCCGGATGGGCGGACGGTGGTGGCTGTCATCGACGCCGTACGCCGCGGCGAGATCGTGGTCTGGCAGGATGGCGACACGCGGCGCTACATCACCAGCGTCCCCATCTCCGGCGTCTGCTGCACTGATGAGCGGGTCTATTACGGAGCCGGCCCCGACGCCTCCGGTGCGGTGTCGCTGCGCTCGATGAGACTCGACGGCAGAGGGGACCGGGCCGAGTTGACGCGGGCACGGTCGGCACGGCCCGTCGCGTACGCCGATCTGCTCCGTTCGCCGGACGGCTCGTGGGTGTGCTTCGCAGAGCGCGGCGATGACGGGTATTCGCGCGCGTTCGCGCTGCCGGCAGGGGGCGGGCGGTTGGTGGAGTTGTCCGGGCGTCGCGACTGCTACCCGCTGATGTGGAGTCGCGACGGCTCCGCCGTCTACCTCATCGAGGGGAACGCCATGCAGGGCGAGCCGACATGGCTCGTCTCCGTGACCCCCGGGGACGGTCTGCGTCGTACGCTCGTCGACCTCGGCGTTCGATGACTCGGCTGCCGGTCGTCATCCGGCCATGATGCGTGAGATCACATGGGCGGTGTCGTGTTTGACACACGCGACCGTGTCGTCGTCCAGGTCGGGGCCGGGATCCTCGCGGAGCCGCATCGGTGGTTCCCCGCCGAGCGCATGGACCCGTTCCTGCCATGCAGTGGGGAGTTCGTCGGGCAGGTCAAGGCGCAGGAGCGAGGCGGCCAACAGCGTCCACACACGGGGCACCACGGTCAGCCAGGAGTACCCGCCTCCGCCAAGGGCCACGAGCCGGCCGTCGCAGACCTCGTCGGCCAGCGTGCTCAGCCGGGTGAACAGCATCTCGTATCCGGGTACGGTCATGCCGAGCGAGGTGAGCGGGTCGCTCCAATGTGCGTCCGCGCCGTTCTGGGTAACGATCACGTCGGGCGTGAAGGAGCGTACGAGCGGCGCCACCACCTCGCTCATGACGAGCTGGTAGGAGCGCGCTCCCGCGTACGGCGGCAGCGGCACGTTGACCGTCGTGCCAAGGCCTTCACCGGCTCCGCGTTCCCGGTAGGAGCCGGTCCCGGGGAAGATGTACCGGCCGTCCTCGTGGATGGAGACCGTGAGCACCCGCGGTTCACCGTAGAACGCCTCCTGAACGCCGTCTGCATGGTGCGCGTCGATGTCGATGTATGCGATACGGAGGTGGGGGCGCTCGAGCAGGGCGCGAGCGATCGCGATCGCGGCGTCGTTGTACACGCAGAAGCCCGCAGCGCGGTCGCGATGCGCGTGATGCAGCCCGCCAGCGGGAGCGAACGCCCGGGTCGCGCGGCCGGACAGCACGTGATCGAGAGCGGTGCAGGTGGCGCCCGCCACGCGCGCCGCGGCCTCGTGCATCCCTTCGAACGCGGGGTTGTCTCCGGTGCCGATGCCGTGTCCAACCCGTGCATCCGGATCGGCCGAGGCCCGCTCGACGGCTGCGATGTATGCCTCGTCATGCGCCAACAGAAGCGTTGCGCGTTCCACCGGCCGGGGCGGCAGGAGCGAGAACCGGTCCGGCTCAGGGTCGTCGCCGGTGGCGATGAGGCCGTACGCGGCGATCAGATCGAGTGCCAGGGTCACCCGCTCGGGGCGCAGCGGGTGCCAGGGCGCGAGGTCGTATGCGTCAAGATGGGTGTCGTGCACGATGACCGGTCGCACGGAGCCTCCTGTCCAGCGGATGGCACGTATGGAAGGACTCGATCGAGGGGCCAACGGTCATTTCGTATTTCCCCAGATGTGGTACGCGGCTATGTGCGGCGTTCGATCGCCTCGTGCCGCCGCTCATCAGTGTGAGCGGACATTAATGTGTTGCGTGTCACAACAAGGTTGCGAATCGGTACAAGAGCGTTCATAATTCACAATCGCCCGGTGGATATGGGGAAGTGCCGGGCCGATCCGAAGCGATGAACCGCCATCTGTGATTGGGCGCCTGGATGACGGGGAGCGAGTGGCGCAACCGGCTGATCGTGTTCGGCCGGTTTTTTCATTTCCCGCCCCAGGGGCGGACGGGGGATGCGGCCGGGCCGCCCATGTGGGCTTTTTCGACATGTCGGTGCCGAAGAAGAGGTGGCGATCCGTATGCGTCCTCGTATCATGCCCGTGTTGGTCCTCGCCCTGGTGACCGTGGCGCTCGCGGCAGGTGTGGCCATTGCCGAGGAGACCGGCGAGGTCACGTACTCCAGCGGCTCGGAGGAGTGCTACGTGTGTCACGGGGTGGACGCCGTGAGCGGTGTGCGCGTCGTGGACTTCGGCGTTGGCGCCGTGGACTACACGAGGTGCGCGACCTGCCACGCGGCGATCAACACGAGCCAGCACTGGCACAACCCCCGGTTCGCGCGTTGTAGAGACTGCCATGCTGTCATGCTGCCGATCATCGCGGATCTGACACAGAGCTTCACGTCGACCTTCGTCGATCCGGTCTACGGCACCTTCAAGACGTCCGTGTCGCTCGGCAGCAGCGCTAGCGCTCTCCACGCGGCGCACGCCGGTACCGGCTGGGTCGACTCGCTGGTCTTCAAGGCGGGCAGCACCGCCGAGTGCCGGAGCTGTCATGCGCCCGCCGTCTGTTCGGCGTGCCACTCCGATACCGTCCCACACGGGGATCACGCAGTCTCGGCTTACCCGGGCGTGAGCTATGTGCAGGCGACGGGGACCAGCACCACCACGGAGCCGTCCACGTGCGTCAACTCGGCGTGCCACGATATCGCCAAGGCGGCCACGGACGAGTTCATCCCGCAGTGCGCCACATGCCACTTCAGCTTCGATGAGCACTACGGGGCCGAACGTCACACCAGCTCCTGGGCGCCGATGTCAGGATGCAGCGATGGTGGTTGCCACGACGCCTCGGGAGATCTCATGACGATCCATGAGGAGCACCGCACCGTCGAGGAGGGCGAGTTCGGGTGCGCGGGTTGCCACGCCAACGTGCTCTACGCCGATGAGATCGCAGCGGGTCTGACCGGCTGCGATGACTGCCACGAGATCCACGGCGACGTGTCGGTGATCCACACAGCAGTCGATAGTGCGGGTTGCGTGGATTGCCACGAGACGGGCGACACGCTCGCGCTGCACGTAGCCGCAGACGGCTCCGCCGACTGCGCGCTGTGCCACAGGGCGCCCGCCGGACGGATCGACTGGTCGACGGTCACGATCGAATGTGCCTCATGCCACGGGTCGCTGGTGCCTGTGGAGGAGGAGCACTACCCCGCGGCTTCTCACGAGTCCGTGACAGAGCGGGGCTGCCCCAAGTGCCACTCCATGGACCTCAAGACCGAACATGCCAAGTATGCGGTGGGCTGCGTGCAGTGCCACGAGACCTACGTGAACGCGTTCGTGAGCCCCTGGGACCAGACCTGTGACGCCTGCCATCCCGTGCGGCACAAGGACCGCACGAGCGGCGGAGGCATGTGTCGTTAGGCCTTCTGCGGAATGGGGAGTCCGAGGTCCGGGGGGGGGACTACTGGACCTCGTTGAGGGACTGAAGGGCCTGCTTGTGCAGGCCCTTCAGCATTCGTGTATACTCGCAGCCTCACAAGCGCAGAGCACGATCGGCGTTGACGGGGAACAGTAGAGGTCAATCCCAGCAGTAGAGAGTCGGGGACGGTGGAAACCCGGCGCGGGACGCTTCGAAACCCACCCCAGAGCCACCCGGAAGAACGATCCGGTACCCGGTGCGGACGACCTCCGCAGGGGCTGGGCCAATTAGGACGGGTCGGTGGCATCCGTTACCTGCCGCATGAGTGTGATGGCATCGCCCGATCTGGGCACACGTGCCGTCTCTATTGATGCGGACGGCTGCGAGCCGATCCCCTGCATCTCTCACCTCGCTCCATGCGGCACAACGGGTCCCCGCCCAGGAAGGCAGGGTCTGAGCATGGAGCATCGAAGCGATCTGGTGAAGAGCGGCCCCGCGCGGGCTCCTCATCGCAGCCTGTTGAAGGCCGACGGCCTCACCGACGAGGAGATTTCGCGCCCACTCGTGGCTGTGATCAACTCGGCCAATGAGATCATCCCCGGTCATGTGGGCATGGACCGGGTCGCCGATGCCGTCAAGGCCGGCGTGCGTATGGCCGGCGGCACCCCGCTCGAGATCTCCACCATCGGCGTGTGCGATGGCATCGCCATGGGGCATCAGGGCATGAAGTACTCCCTCGCAAGCCGCGAGGTCATCGCCGACTCGGTTGAGATCGCGGTCTCGGCACACGCCTTCGACGCGGTCGTGCTCATCCCCAACTGCGACAAGATCATCCCCGGCATGCTCATCGCCGCTGCTCGCCTCGACCTGCCCACCGTGGTGGTGTCGGCCGGACCGATGCTTGCCGGTCGCTGGGAGAATCGGCACGTCGACCTGGACACCGTCTTCACCGCCGTTGGCGCCCACGCCAAGGGCGAGGTGAGCGACGAGTCGCTCCTCGAGCTCGAGAACAACGCGTGCCCCACGTGTGGAAGCTGCGCGGGCATGTTCACGGCCAACTCCATGAACTGCCTCACCGAGGCGATCGGCATGGGTCTGCCGGGCAACGGCACCGTGCCGGCCGTGTACTCCGAGCGTATCCGTTTGGCCAAGCGCGCCGGCATGCAGGTGATGACGATGCTTGAGCGCGGCATCACCGCACGGCAGATCATGACGCCCGCCGCCATCGCCAACGCGATGACGCTCGACATGGCGTTCGGGGGCTCGTCCAACACGGTGCTGCACCTCACTGCGATCGCCGCCGAGGCGGGCGCGCCGGTGACGCTTGACGACTGGCAGGCGGTCTCGGAGCGCACTCCCAATCTCGTACGTGTCTCACCGGCGGGTGAGATCCACATCGAGGACCTGTACTTCGCCGGTGGCATCCCCGCGATAATGGCCGAGCTCGCCAAGGGCGGCCTGATCGACACGGCGGCGCGTACGGTCACCGGACAGACCGTGGGCGAGAATCTCGCAGCGGTGGATGGCGCCGACGGTACCGTGATCCGTCCGCTCGAGGATCCGTACGCGCCCTTCGGCGGTCTGCGGGTGATGAAGGGGGACCTCGCGCCCGCCGGTGCGGTCGTGAAGCAGTCGGCGGTGGCGTCGGAGATGCGGCAGCACAGCGGTCCGGCCCGGGTCTTCGAGTCGGAAGAGGCGGCGAGCGAGGCGATCCTCGGCGGTCGTATCGAGGCCGGAGACGTGATCGTCATCCGCTACGAGGGCCCCAAGGGCGGCCCGGGGATGCGCGAGATGCTCTCGCCCACGGCGTCCGTGAAGGGGATGGGACTGGCCACCAGCGTGGCGCTCATCACGGACGGCCGCTTCAGCGGGGCCACCTCAGGCGCGTCCATCGGGCATGTGAGCCCCGAGGCAGCCGCAGGCGGGCCGATCGCACTCGTCCGCGAGGGCGACATCATCTCGATCGATATCGACGCCGGCACGCTGACCCTCGACGTCCCCGGGGCCGAACTCGAGGCCCGGCAAGCCGCATGGGTCGCACCCGAGCCCAAGATCGCGGGCGGCTATCTCGCGCGCTACGCACGTTTCGTCACGGGTGCTGAACGAGGGGCGGTGTTGGAATGAGAGTGACCGGCGCAGAAGCCATCGTGAAGTCGCTTCAGGCCGAGGGGGTCGAGGTGGTCTTCGGCTACCCCGGCGGCGTGGTGCTGCCGCTCTTCGACGCCCTGTACGAGGTCGAGGGCCTTCGCGTGGTGCTCACGAGGCACGAGCAGGGAGCAGCGCATGCGGCCGACGCATACGCGCGTGTGACGGGCAAGCCCGGCGTGGTGATCGTCACGAGCGGTCCGGGAGCGGCCAACACGGTCACCGGCATCGCCAACGCGTACATGGACTCGGTGCCGATGGTGGTGATCACCGGCCAGGTGGCCACGCACGTGCTCGGCACCGACGCGTTCCAGGAGACCGACATCACGGGGATCACGATCCCCATCACCAAGCACAACTACCTGGCCGACGACGCCGAGGACATCCCGCAGATCATGGCCGAGGCGTTCCATATCGCCTCCACCGGCCGTCCGGGCCCGGTGCTGATCGACCTGCCCGTGGATGTATCGCGCGGTGAGCTCAATTTCAAGTACCCCGAGCGGTTGAGCCTGCCCGGCTACAAGCCCACCGTGAAGGGTCACGCCAAGCAGGTCCACCAGGCTGCAGCGCTGATCGCCAAGGCGCGCAAACCGCTGCTCTATGTGGGCGGCGGGGTGCTTGCGAGCAACGCGGCCAGGGAGCTCAAGGAGCTCGCCGAACTCATGCAGCTGCCGGTGGTCACCACGCTCATGGGCAAGGGCGCCTTCCCTGAGGACCATCACCTCTTCGTGGGGATGCCGGGCATGCATGGCGGCAAGTTCACCAACTACGCGATCACCGAGACGGACCTGCTTCTCGCGGTGGGCGTGCGCTTCGACGACCGTGTGACGGGCAAGCTTGCCACCTTCGCCACCAAAGCGAAGATCGTCCACGTGGATATCGACCCGGCGGAGATCGGCAAGAACCGCTCGGTGGACGTGCCGATCGTGGGCGACGCCCGAACGGTCATCTCGGGCATGACGGCGGAACTCCGCAAGATGGGGGCCGAGCCGCGTACGGACGCATGGATGCGCGTGATCGACGACTGGCGCGCGCGCTATCCGTTCCACTATCACACGAGCGATTCGGCGATCATGCCGCAGCATGTGGTGGAGCGTGTCCGTGAGCTCACCAAGGGCAAACCCACGGTGTTAACCACGGAGGTGGGCCAGAACCAGATGTGGGCGTGCCAGTATCTCCGCATCACCGAGCCGCGCACGTGGGTCTCCTCTGGCGGTCTCGGCACGATGGGATTCGGTTTGCCGGCCGCCATCGGCGCGCAGCTCGGACGGCCGGAGCACATGGTCATCGACATCGCCGGCGACGGCTCGATCCAGATGAATTCGCAGGAGCTCGCCACGGCGGCCATCAACAAGCTGCCCGTCAAGGTGGTCATCCTCAACAACGGCTATCTCGGCATGGTGCGTCAGTGGCAGGAACTCTTCTATGACAGGCGCTACTCCAGCTCCACGTTGCCGCAGGACTGCCCCGACTTCGTGAAGCTCGCCGAGGCGTACGGCTGCTTCGGTATCCGGGCCACCACGCCTGCCGAGCTGGATGATGCGCTCGTGGCGGCCTTCGCGTACGACGGCCCTGCGATAGTGGACGTACGGGTGGAGCGCGAGGAGAACGTGTTCCCGATGGTGGCGCCCGGCGGCTCGATCGACGAGATGCTCGGTGGTATCCCCGGCGGCTCCGTATCGGACATGCTCGATGAGGAGCTCTTCGAGGAGGTGTGGGAGTAGATGAAGCACACACTCTCAGTGCTCGTGGAGAACAAGCCGGGTGTCCTCACCCGCGTGGCGTCGCTCTTCGCCCGGCGGGGTTTCAACATCGACTCGCTCGCGGTGGGCACCACCGAGAATCCCACGATCTCGCGGATGACGATCGTGGTGAACGCCGAGGAGACAGCCCTCGAGCAGATCACCAAGCAGCTATACAAACTGATCAACGTGCTCAAGGTCCAGGACCTCGACCCGGGGGACATGATCGATCGTGAGCTCGTGCTCTACAAGGTGAGCGCGCTGCCGGAGCGACGGCACGAGATCATCGAGATCGCCAACGTGTTCCGCGCCAAGATCGTGGACGTGGGACGCGCGAGCCTCACCATCGAGGCCACAGGCACCGGCGACAAGCTCGCGGCGATGGAGGACCTGCTGAAGGCGTACGGCATCAAGGAGTTGGCCCGGACCGGCAAGATCGCGCTGGCGCGCGGTAGCCGCGACGCATAGGAGGAGACACGATGGCAACGGTGTACTACGAACAGGACTGCGACCTCTCGCTCGTGCGCGAGCGCAAGATCGCCGTCATCGGCTACGGCTCGCAGGGCCATGCGCACGCGCTCAACCTGCACGACAGCGGCTGCGACGTGCGAGTGGGGCTTCG